>NZ_JAIUKB010000016.1:80970-126329 GCF_020176785.1 Saccharopolyspora sp. 6V
TGCGCGGTGGAGTCGCCGGAGGTCGCGGGCGGGTGCTCCGCCGCCGTCGCGGCCCCCGGTTCGGCCGGTGCGGCTGCCTCGGCCGTTGCCTCGTGCTCGGGCTCGGCGGTCATGGCGGCGCGGAGGGTGGAGACGTCGACCCGCACCGTTTCGGCCGAGGTGGTGGGGACGGGACCCCCGGACATCGTGATGGGCGGCGCCCCGGCCGCGGACGGTCCCGCCGCGGTGGCCGCGGCTGCGGTGGACCCGGACTTCGCCGGCGCGGCACCGTTGTTCGTTCCCGCCTCCTGCTCGGTGGAGGCTCCCGCTGCCGCCGCGACGTCCGCTGCCCGCACCACCGTGGTCTCCTCGGCGGCCGGCGCGGATGCGGCCTGCGCCGGGGCACCGCCCGTGCGGAGCGCGTCGGGTTTCTCCGCCGCCGCGACGTCCGCCGCCCGCACCACCTGGGTGCGTTCCACCCGCTCGACCCGCTGGGTCCGCTCGGCCTCCGCCGGAGCGGTCGCCTGCCGGTGCACCCGCAGCGTCGCGTCCTCCTCCCGCAGCGGCGCAGAGAGCACCTTCGGGAACGCGACCCGCCCGCGCAACTCCCCGGCCGCCGACAGCAGGGCCGACCGGGCGGCCCGATCGGCGACGCCGAGCACCAGGATCCGCACCCGCGCCAGCTGCTCCCGGTCCAGCCCGCCCAGCACCCGGTGCAGCGCCAGCGCCGCACCCTCCGGCATCGGGGTGCACGGCACGCCGACGGTGATCGTCAACCGGTCGGTCTCGAACGAGAGCCGGTCCGCCGACGTCGAGGACGCGACCTTGCTCGCGGGCACCAGGGCCAGTCCGGCGGGCACCACCTTCGCGATGATCTCGTGCGGCGTCGGCTGCACCTCCGGCGAACCGCTCCAGCGGTAGGCCAGCGGGCCCGCCGGCATCCAGCCGCGCGGTGCCAGGTTCGCCTGCACCGCGGCGATCCGGCCGTCGGCACCGTGCCGCAACGCGGCCGCGAACGGGCGCCAGGTCGGCGCGCCGATCGCGTCGACCAGGTGCGCCGCTTCGAGCCCGCCGAGCTGCTGCAACGGGCCGATCGTGGACACCACCTCGTGCCCCAGCGTCCGCGACAGCTCCGCGAGCCACCCGCCGGACGCGGTCCACTGGTCCAGCGGCACCAGCTGCATCCGCAGCCGCACCGGCTCCGGGAACCGCCGCAGCAACGCGGCGACCTGGTGCGGCAGCAACCCGCGTCCGCCGATCACCAGCCGCGGCCGGGCGGGCGCGACCGGGATCCACCGGGCGAGCTCCAGCACCGGCTCCGCGCCGTCCAGCGCCGCGGCGAGACCCGCGGGCACCGGCCGCAGGTGCAGCGTGCCGTCGTAGCCGGAGCCGCGCGGCAACCGGTCCTCCCACTCCGGGCGGGGGAAGCGGGTGCCGTGCGCCTCGCCGGGACCGTCCGCGGTGAACCGGATCCACCGGTGGTCCTCGTCCCCGGCGTACGCGCAACCGCCCGCGACGATCCGGACCGGGCCGCTCGGCGCGTGCACCTCGGCGCCCAGTTCGCGGGCGAGCTTCTGCCCCTGCGGGCGGCCGCGGCCGCGCTCGCCCAGGGACGGCACCGCCACCCACAACCTGGGCGGCTCGGCCGGGTTCCGGGTCCGCTCGGCGGCGGCCACCGCGGCCCGGCAGGCCTTGCGCAGCGCGGTGCGGAACCCACCGGCCTGCACCGCGGCGGGGGAGGTGAGGACGAGGCCTTCGCCGGGCCCGACGGGAACGGCACCCGCCAGCGCGGCGCTCTCCTCGTCCGCGGCCGACCGGCGCACGACGAGCACGGTCGAGCCGTGCGCTCGCACGACCAGGTCGCGAACCCGCGCGGTCCCGGATTCGTCGAGGTCAGACATGGATTCGCTCTCGTTCTCCGCGCTCGGAGGTCCGCGAGCCGCCCGTGCGTCCGCCGCGCCTGCGCGGCGCTCGCGTTGACCGGCTGTCCGGGGCGTCCGGCGCCACCTGCGCTCGGACCAGGCGAGCGGCTGGTGGATCGTTCCGGCCGCGGTTGCGCCAAGTGTGCACTTCCGTTGAACACTAACACCGAACGGGTGTGGCGAACCGGTCCGCGGTGACCCGCCGCAGCGCCCGCCTGCACCGGGAACCGACCGGTGCTCGGAGGCGTTCGTGCTGTTCAGCAAGGTTCTTCCGGAGCGGGGGTCGCGGTGCGGGCCGGGTGCCGCGGTGCTGTCGGAGGGTTTCCCTCGGATGGGGGCCGCTAGCGCTCCGCGGGCTCCGGCAGCTCGTCCGGGACGAACCCCACCGGTTCCGCCAACCGGGCCAGCGCGTCCCCGGCGGGGGTGCGCGCCGCGGCCCGCCGGTGCTTGCGGGCGAGGCGCATCAGCTCCAGGTGCTCGGCGTCCGAATCCGGTGCCTCGCCCGGTTCCTCCGCCCGGCCCAGTTCGCGCAGCAGCACCACCGGACCGTCCGCGTCGCGGTCCACGGCGAGCACCGCGAACCGGGCCCCGGCCGGGAACACCACCTCCCCGGTGGTGTCGCCCAGCGGCGTCGTGCGGCGCGCGTCCTGCGACCAGAGCATCACCTGCGCGTGGCCCTCGGCGCGCACCGGTTCGGTGCCCGCGCTGAGGAAACCCG
Source organism: Saccharopolyspora sp. 6V (assembly GCF_020176785.1). Taxonomy (NCBI): domain Bacteria; kingdom Bacillati; phylum Actinomycetota; class Actinomycetes; order Pseudonocardiales; family Pseudonocardiaceae; genus Saccharopolyspora; species Saccharopolyspora sp. 6V. The sequence continues at coordinate 83,590 of NZ_JAIUKB010000016.1, forward strand.
CCTCGGACACCGGCATCCCCGGCTCGTAGACGTCCAGCGCATCCAGCTCCAGCAGCCGGTGCACCGGGCCGCCGTGCACCGGCAGCCTGCGCAGCCCGGACATGAGGCACACCGCGTGGTCGCCGAACTCGTCCCGCCCCGCGCCGCGCAGCGCGCGGTTCACCGACACGGCGCCGAAAGCGCCGTCGCCGAGGTAGAGCCGGACGGCCACGAGGTCGGCTTCCGGCTCCGGCTCCACGACGTCGGTGGCGGCGGCGAGCGCGGCGCGCACCTGTGCCAGCCCGGCCTCGAAGTCGGTGCCCGCCCGCTGGGCGAAGGCGGTGCGCTGCTGATCGCTGCTGCGCCGCTTGGCCAGGAACTGCGGCAGCGCCGGGATCGGCACCAGCGCCGAGCGCTCACCGGACGCGGTGCGGCGCGGCGGCAAGCGCAGCGCCGCCACCGACAGCCGCATGGTGCGGTCCGCCGGGGCGACCGCCGGTTCCGCCGCCGCGTTCGGTTCCGCCGGCTGCACCTGCGCGGCGCTGATGGTGGCGAGCTGGGTGACCCGCACCGGTTCGGGCCGTTCCGCGCGCTTCGCGGCGGCCGCGGACAGCCGCGCCTTGCGCTGCCGGGATTGCAGGGACAGGGGAGAGGCCCCCGGCTGCCGCTTCGGCAGCGCCGCCGGGGCGGCGAGCTGCGTCATCGGCACCTCGGCGGACATCCGGGGGACGTCCTGCGCGGAGTCGGCGCGCACCGCCACCGGGAACCCGGCGTCGGCCGGGAGCAGGCCGGTGAGCGGAATCCTCCTGGTGGCCAAGGACGTCATCGGTGCCGGGGGCTCGTCTTCGGTGCCGGGACCGTCCGATCTGCTCGGTGCGGCGGCGGCCGATCCGGGCGGCGGGCCGCCCGCGCCGCCCGGAGCCGCGCCGTTCGGACCGGCGGGAGCCGTCCCCGCGGGCGGGGCGGTGCTCGCAGCGGACGGCCCGTCCGCGGAGTCCTGCGGGGTTTCCGCTGCGGGCGCGTCCTCCGCCGCGGGCGCCACCGGCTCGTCGGAGGCGGCCACCGGTACCGGACCGCCTGGTACCGGACCGCCTGGCACCGGACCGCCTGGCAGCGGACCGGCTGACACCGCACCACCCGACACCGCACCACCCGACGCAGGACCACCCGACCCCGCACCACCCGACACCGGTTCGTCCGGAACCGGACCTCCCAGCCCCGCCGCCGCGGGCAGCACCGCCGGGAACCGCAGCCGGTCGGCCAGCGGCCCGGCCGCGCCGCGCAGCTGCTCGCGCATCGACTCCGACGCGATCCCCTGCACCAGCAGCCGCGCCCGCACCCGCTGCTCGGCGTCCAGCCCGGACAGCAAGCGGTTCAGCGCGGCAGGCATCCCCTCCGGCAGCGGCGTGCACGGCCAGCCCAGCACCACGGTCAGCCGGTCCGGTTCGAACGTGAGCCGGTCGGCGGCACCGGGCACGCCCGCCCGCGGCGCGGGCAGCAGCGCGACGCCCGCGGGCACCACCTTCGCGATCACCTCGTGCGGGGTGGGGTGCGGATCGGTCATCCCGCCCCAGCGGAACACCAGCGGCCCGGCCGGCACCCAGCCGCGCGGCGGCGCCCCGGCCAGCACCGGTTCCACCCGGCCGTCGGGGGAGTACCGCAGCAGCGCGGCGAGGGGCAGCCAGCTCGGCCCGCCCCGCTGGTCCGGGACGAGGGTGAACTCGGCGTGGACCCCGTGGCGGATCAGCCCGGTGGCGGACACCACGTCGTGCCCGAGCAGCGCCGCGAGCTTGCCGAGCCACTGCGGGGAGGCCGGTTCCGGGTGCGCGGGCACCAGCTGGATCCGCTCCCGCACCGCGTGCGGGAACCGCCGGAGCAGCGCCGCCACCTGGTGCGGTGCGATGGCGGGGCCCTGCGGCCCGCCGAGCACGATGCGCGGGTGCTCCGCGGACACCGCGACCGCGTGCCACACCTCGTCGGCGGTGGTCTCCGCGGTCGCCGAGGCCGCCAAGCCCGCCGGGACCGGTTCCGCGTGCAGTCCGCCGTCGTGCACCGCGCCGCGCGGCAGCAGCGCCTCCCACGGCGGCTGCGGGTAGCGCGCGCTGTGCAGTTCGCCCGCACCCCCGCCGGCCGGGAACCGCACCCAGCCGTGGTGGTCGGCGCCGGTGAAGATCGAGCCGCCCGCGACGAAGGTGACCGGGCCGTCCGGGGCGTACACCTCGACGGCGAACTCGCGCGCCAGCTTCTGCGCGGTGGACCGGCCCCGGCCGTCGAGCCTGCCCGCCCCGGAGATCGCGAGCCACAGCCGCGGCGGGCCGGTGCCCGCGTCCTTGGCGCGGGCCGCGGCGGTGGTGACCGCCGTCCGGCTGGCGTGGCGCAGCGCGGCGCGGAATCCGCTCGCGCGCACGGCTTCGGCCGCTGCCAGCACGAGGCCGTCACCGGGCGCCACGGGCACGGCGCCGAACACGCGCTGCTCGGTCTCATCGCCGCCGGAGGAGTGCAGGATGAGCACCGTCGAGCCCTGCGGCCGGACGATCAGATCGCGGACCCGGACGGGTTCGACTTCCGGTTCTGACATCGACCTGCTCTCGTCGTGCGCGCTCGGAGGTCCCACCGGTCGGCACTCGCCGGGGATCGGGAGGATCCACCCGTGGTGCGGCCGCGGTCGGGACGCCGTGCGCGGGGTTCGGTGGGGCAGGGCGGTCGCCGCGCGGCGGCCGCGTGCGCACCATGATCGCATCCGCCGCGCTCGGTGTCGCCGGTCACTCGGAACCCGGCGCGGGCGGGGCGCGGCGGCGCCGATCGGGAGCAGGTCGGGGCCGCGGGATCAGGCGATGTGCTCGGTGCTCCCGGGCTCGCAGCCGCAGTCCGCGGGGCGGTCGCGCTCCTGCACGACCCGCCCGTCCTGCAGGGCGATGACCCGGTCCGCGTGGGCGGCGGTGGCCGGGTCGGCGGAGAACAGCACGAGGGGCAACCCGAACTCCGCGCAGCGCCGGCGCAGCAGCCGCAGGTGGTGCCTGCCGGTGATCGCGTCGAGCCCGGCGGTCGGGTCGTCGACCAGCAGCAGGTCGGCCCGTTGCAGCACGGTGCGGGCCACCGCGACGCGCAGCTCCTCGGCGCGGGTCAGCGTCGGGGTGGCGCGGTCCAGCAGCTCCCGCACGTCCAGCAGGTCCAGCGCGCGCTGCAGCAGGTCCGGGTCCGCGCGCCTGCCCGCGGTGTCCAGCGGCAGCAGCAGGTTGTCGGCCACGTCGAGCTGGGGCAGCAGGTTCGCCTGCCGGTAGACGACGCCGATCCGGGTGCGGCGGAACTCGGTGCGGGCGGCCTCGTCGAGCGCGGTCAGCTCGGTGCCCGCGATCCGCACGGTGCCGCGGGTGGGCCGTTCCAGACCGGCCAGGCAGCGCAGCAGCACGCTCTTGCCGGAGCCCGCGGGGCCGACCACGGCGGTGCAGCGCCCGGGTGCGGCCCGGAGGGTCACGTCGTGCAGCGCGGGGCGGCGGGCCGTCCCGAACTCCTTGCTGATCCCGTCGGCGATCACCGCGCCGCCGGTCATCGGGCATGTCGCGGACACGGGGTCCTCCTCCTCGTCGTGGGCGCGCCCGGCTTCGGCCGCGGCGTGCGCCCCACCGTCGTCGACCGCGGGAGCCGGGCGGATCAGCACATCGGCCAGGAGCCCTCCTACCGGAGGATGAGATCGGGCGCGCCTCCCTCCTCCGAGACGTCCGGGGAGCGGTCGGGTTGCGCGGGCCGGGTCCGCCGGGCGCGGGGGTGGATGCGCGAACGGCCGCGGTCGTCCGCTGCGTGGAGCGGGCGACCGCGGCCGCGTGGTTCGTCAGCCGCCGGGCCGGGCCGGGTCAGGCGGAGGCGGCCAACCAGGTGGAACGCCCCGCGTGGGTGGGTACCCAGCAGCCTTTCGCGGAGGCCCGGTCCTCCTCGGGGTCCTCCAGCGCCAGTGCCGCTTCGACCACTTCGTCCGCGGACCCGGTGGTCCGCCACAGCACGGTCTTCGGGAACAGGACGTCCGGCTCGTCGCCCGGGATGCGGGCGGCGTCGGCCTCGTCCTCGCCGTAGAGCTGCACGATGTCGATCACGCCGTGGTGCACCCGGATCCCGACGACGGCGATGAGGGTGCCGTTCGCGTCGCGGGGGTGCGCGAAGTGGAAGTCGCGGGCGATGAGTGCCTGCAAGCCGTCCGTTATGTCGTTCATGACGCCACCGAGGGTTCTGCGCGAGCGCTGGTCGATTGCGGGGGTCGGGGCGGGGGTCAGACGATCAGGTCGTCGAACTCGCCGTCCTTGGCACCTGACAGGAAGGCCGCGATCTCCTCCCTGGTGTAGATGAGCGCGGGCCCGTCGGGGTAGCGGGAGTTGCGGACGGCGATGTCTCCGTCGAGCAGGGAGGCCAGCTCCACGCAGTTGCCCACCGAGCCGCTGTGCGCGCTCTTGCGCCAGGACGCTTCGGGCAGGTTCCCTGCGATCATTCCGTTTCGGATCTCCGGCATCGAAGTTCCCAGCCTTTCCCCGAGTTGCTTGCAACGACCAGATGCACGTGCATCCGATCGTGCAAGGACCGTATCACTGAACGTTGGAATGATGTATGCACGTGCAGACGCACGGACGCCCGGGTAGGTGACGCAGAGGTCCATTGTGATCACGGAGCGTCGAACTGTTGCGGCCACAATCGCAGATTAATCCTGCATATGGCTTCGTGCAGGATCAGGCATCGCGGAAGCCCGCGTAACAGATCGCGGAAAACTGTGAGGCAACTCACAGAAAGAAGGACGCGCGGGTCAGCTCGCGTTCCCGAGCGCCTTGCGCGCTGCTTGCAAGGTCTTGCGGGTCGCCTCCGGCGTGTGCGCATCGACCGCGAGCCGGTGGCTGACCTTGCTGTAGAGCTCCACGTCCTCCGGCTTGTCCAGGTACAGCGCGCCCGAGAGGTGCTCCAGGTAGACGATGTCCGGGATCTCCTGCTCGGCGAACCGCAGGATCGTGAACGCGCCCTCCGCCCCGGAGCGGCCCAGGTCGAACGGCAGCACCTGCAACGAGATCGTCGGCAGCTTGATCACTTCCAGCAGGTGGTCGATCTGCTCGCGCAGCACGTCCACGCCGCCGATCGGCCGGTGCAGCACCGACTCGTCGATCACCGCCCACAACCGCGGGGCGTTCGGCTGGGTGAACAGGCGCTGGCGGTGCATCCGCAGCCGAACCCGGCGCTCCACCTCTTCCTCCACGGCCTCCGGCCGCCCCTGGCTGGCGATGGCCCGCGCGTAGTCCTCGGTCTGCAGCAGGCCGGGCACGAACTGGATCTCGTAGGTCTGGATCCGCGACGCCGACTCCTCCAGCCCCACGTAGTCCTGGAACCAGGACGGGACGAGGTCGCTGTAGCGGTGCCACCAGCCGGGCTGGTTGGACTGGCGGACGAGTTCGAGGAAGGAGCTGCGCTCGCCCTCGTCGGACACCCCGTACAGGGTCAGCAGGTCGGCGACGTCGCGTTCCTTGAATCCGACCCGGCCGAGCTCCAGGCGGCTGATCTTGGACCCGGAACCGCGGATCTCGTACCCCGCGTCCTCGCGGGAGATGCCGCTGGCCTCGCGCAACCGGCGCAACTGGCTCCCCAGAACCAGGCGACGCGCGGTGGGGCCGCCACTCGCGGCACCATCCGTGGTCACGTCCAGACCTCCCGAATCACGCACGGTCGTTTCCATCGACACATCGTCGTACCAGCGGTACGCACCGTTACCCGGCATGGCAGTCTAGCCCATCTCACCGCACCGCCCGCGAAGGTTGTGAACCGTTCCAGCAGGTCGAAGGCGCATGATCAACATCCCCGGTGAATCCCCAGTCACCCCAGCCAGAACAGTATCGGCGCACGATCGCGCCGAGCGCAATGCCCGATCGTCGGTACCGATCGCTACGCTCACCGGCGTGTTCACCGCCTCGACCGTCAACGTCAACGGATTGCGCGCCGCAGCGAAGAAGGGATTCGTCGAGTGGTTGTCCGGAACCACCGCCGACGTGATCTGCCTGCAGGAGACCCGCGCCGAACCGGATCAGCTGCCCGCCGCCGTCCTCGAACCCGACGGCTGGTTCCCGCTGCTCGCGCCCGCCGCCGCGAAGGGCCGCAGCGGTGTCGCGCTGTACTCGCGGGTCGAACCCACCGCCTCCCGGATCGGTTTCGGCAGCGAAGAATTCGACGACAGCGGCCGTTACGCGGAGATCGAACTGCCCGGACTCGTCGTCGCCAGCCTCTACCTGCCCAGCGGTGAGGTCGGCACGGAACGCCAGGACGAGAAGGAGCGGTTCATGGCGGAATTCCTGCCGCACCTCGATTCGCTGCGCACCCGCGCGCGCGAGGACGGCCGCGAAGTCCTGGTGTGCGGGGATTGGAACATCGCGCACCGCGAGGACGACCTGAAGAACTGGAAGGCCAACCGGAAATCCGCGGGATTCCTGCCGGAGGAAAGGGAATGGCTCAGCCGCGTCTTCGACGAACTCGGTTACGTCGACGTGTTCCGCGCCCGGAATCCCGAAGGCCCCGGTCCGTACTCGTGGTGGTCGTACCGCGGGAAGGCCTTCGACAACGATTCCGGCTGGCGCATCGACTACCAGGTCGCCACCCCGGGGCTCGCGGAACGGGCCACCAGCGCCGTCGTCGAGAAGGCGCCGTCGTACGACAAGCGCTGGAGCGACCACGCGCCGGTCACCGTCACCTACGACCTCTGATCGCGCGCACGGCGCAGCGATCGCCGTCGGCCTCCGGGCGGGCGGGACCCGTCCGGCCCGCCCGTGCCGCGCCCGCCCGCCGGAGCCGCCCGCGCCGACCGCCGCCCACGGGCGCTCGGGCACCGCGGTGATCGGGAACTGCTCGTCTACGCTCGACGGCATGCCCGACACGCAGTACGAAGACCTGCTCCGCCACGTGCTCGACCACGGCACCCGCAAAGCGGACCGCACCGGCACCGGCACCCGGTCGATCTTCGGGCACCAGCTGCGCTACCGGCTCTCCGACGGCTTCCCGCTGATCACCACGAAGAAGGTGCACTTCCGCTCGGTCGCCCACGAGCTGCTGTGGTTCCTGCGCGGCGACCCGAACGCCACCTGGCTGCAGGAGCGCGGCGTGAAGATCTGGGACGAGTGGGCGGCGCCGGACGGCGACCTCGGCCCGATCTACGGCGTGCAGTGGCGGTCCTGGCCCACGCCGGACGGCGGGCACGTCGACCAGATCTCCGAAGTGCTGCGCACGCTGCGGGAGAACCCGGACTCCCGGCGGATCATCGTGTCCGCGTGGAACGTCGCCGACCTGCCGCGGATGGCGCTGCCGCCGTGCCACGCGTTCTTCCAGTTCTACGTCGCCGACGGCCTGCTCTCCTGCCAGCTGTACCAGCGCAGCGCGGACCTGTTCCTCGGCGTGCCGTTCAACATCGCCAGCTACGCGCTGCTGACCAGCATGATCGCCGAGCAGGTCGGGCTCGGCGTCGGCGACTTCGTGTGGACCGGCGGGGACTGCCACATCTACGACAACCACGAGGAGCAGGTCCGGACCCAGCTCGCGCGGGACGCGCGGCCGTTCCCGCGGCTGGAGCTGAAGCCGGCGGAGAGCCTGTTCGACTACACCTACGAGCACATCTCGATCGAGGGCTACGACCCGCATCCGGGCATCAAGGCGCCGGTGGCGGTGTGATCGGCCTCGTCTGGGCCCAGTCGACGACCGGTGTCATCGGCCGCGACGGCACCATGCCCTGGCACCTGCCGGAGGACCTGAAGCACTTCCGCACCACGACCGCGGGCGCGACCGTGCTGATGGGCCGGCGCACCTGGGAATCGCTGCCGCCGCGGTTCCGCCCGCTGCCGGGCCGCCGCAACCTGGTGCTCTCGCGCACCCCGCAGGACGGCGCGGAGACCTTCCCCGACCTGGCCGCGGCGCTCGCGGCGCCGGAGGGGGACGTGTGGGTGATCGGGGGCGCCGCGGTGTACCGGGCGGCGCTGCCGCTCGCGGACCGGATCGTGGTCACCGAGATCCGGGAGCGCTTCGACGGCGACACCGTCGCGCCCGACGTGGGCCGCCCGCCGGACTCGACCGGTGACTGGCAGGAGTCCAGCACGGGGCTGCACTACCGCTTCCTCACCTGGGGCTGACCGGAACGGCCGTTCACCCGGGCGGGCCCGGCGGGCATGATCGGGTGGTGGACGACGAAGACCTGATCGCCGAGCGCACCCCGCTGCCCGACGCCATCGGCGGGCGGCTGCGGGAGCAGCTGGTGTTCCTCGCCGAGGTGGACAAGCTCAAGACCGTGCTGCGCCAGTCCCCGCTGGCCGCGGCGGACCGCAGGGAGAACGACGCCGAGCACTCCTGGCACCTGGCGCTGATGGTGTCGGTGCTGGCCGAGCACTCCGACGAACCGATCGACGTCGGGCGCACCGTCGAACTCGTCGTGCTGCACGACCTGGTCGAGATCTACGCCGGGGACACCCCGCTCTACGACGACGCGGGCCGGGAGAGCCAGCAGGAGCGCGAACAGGCCGCCGCCGACCGGCTGTTCGGCCTGCTGCCCGCCGACCAAGCGGCGCGCTTCCGCGGCCTGTGGGACGAGTTCGAGTCCCGCGGTTCACCGGAGGCGCGCTTCGCGAAGGCCGTGGACCGGGTGCAGCCGCTGCTGCTGAACTGGCTGGCGCGCGGCGGGACCTGGCGGACGCCCGGCGTCACCGCCGACACCGTGCGCGCCCGCAAGGCCGTGATCGGCGAAGCCTCCACTCCACTGTGGACGATGGTGCGGGAGCTGATCGGCGAGGGCGAGCGCCGCGGCTGGGTCAGCCCGGGGGAGTGACGCCGAGCCCGGGCGCGCCCCGCGCGGAGCGCGCCCGGAACCCGTTCAGCGGACCGCGTCGAGCGCGTCGATGAGCCCCGCGCCGTAGAACCCGGCGCCGGTCGCACCGCCCGCGCACACCGCGTCCGGCTGCCCGTCGCCGTCCGGGTCGTAGCCCTCCGGGCACGGCAGCGCGTCGGCCTGCCCCGACAGCGCGCCGGTGACCTGCGGGGCGCTCCACTCCGGGTGGGTGGCGCGCAGCAGCGCGACCACGCCCGCCGCGTGCGGGGAGGCCATCGAGGTGCCCTGCATCCAGCCCCAGCCGCCGCCGGGAACGCTGGAGAGGATGCGGCCGTTCGCCGACGGCGTCTGCGGGATCTGCCGCGCGTCCCCGCCCGGCGCGGTCACCGCGACCGAACCGAGCCCGTAGTTCGAGAAGTACGACTTCACCGCGTCCGAACCCACCGAGGACACCGCGACCACGCCCGGCAGCTCACCGGGCAGCGCCGCGCAGTCGTGCCCGGCCCACCGGTCCTGCTGCGGCCCGCCGTTGTTCGGGCTGTCCGTGTCGTGGATCGGCTGCGACAGGTCCCAGCCGCTGTTGCCCGCCGCCGCGACCGTCACCACGTCGTGCCCCGCCGCGTAGGCCGCGGCCCGGCGTACCGCTTCCGCGCCCGCGCGCTGGTCCGGGTCGCTCTCGCACCACAGGTACCAGGGGTCCACGAAGTAGGAGTTGTTCGTGACGTCGATGTCGTGCTCGGCGGCCCACAGGAACCCGCACACCGCGTACTCGGGGTAGATGAACCCGTCGTCGTCGATCACCCGCACCGAGGCGAGGCTCGTGTCCGGGGCGACGCCCGCCACACCGACCCCGTTGCGGGCGGCGGCGATGGTGCCCGCCACGTGGGTGCCGTGCGCCTGGGTGTCGTCGGCCGGGGCCCACGCCTCGACCGCGGTGTCCGGGATGCCGTCGCGGGCGCAGCTCACCGACTTCGACAGGTCCAGGTTCGGCTTCAGGTCGGGGTGTTCCGGGTCGATGCCGTAGTCGAGGACGCCGACGGTGACGTCCGGGCTGCTGGTGGAGATCTCGTGCGCCCGGTCGGCCCCGATCAGCGGCAGGTCCCACTGGTCGGCTTCCAGCGGTTCCCGGTCCGCGGCGGCGGTGGCGGGTCCTGGCGCGGCGGTCCCCTCCAGCACCTCCAGCCGGGTGCTGGAGGCTGCGGGCGGCAGCTGCTCCGCCAGGTTCCGGCTGGCCCCCGCCTGGTCGACCGCGGGTTGCGCGCGCACGACGGCCGCGAACCCGGGGTCGGTGGAGGTGGCGAGCACGACGCCGATCTGCGGCCAGCTGTGCACGACGGAACCGCCGACGGCGCGCACCGATTCCTCGGTCAGGCGCAGCCCGTCGCCGGTGGGGCCCAGCACCACGAAGTGGGCGGGCGGTGCGGTCGCGGGCGGGGCCCCCGGCGCGGCGGTGGCGGTCCGGGCGACGCCGGTCGGGACGGCGGCGACGGCCGGGACCAGCAGGCTCAGCGCCAGCGCGGAACCCGCCAAGCGCAGGTGCTTCCCGCGCGGGCGCGGTGTCGATCGTTGTGGTGACACGTGTCCTCCCACGGCACTCTCGTACCGAGCGATCAGTGACTGATCGTCGGATGATCCGCCCACTCGGCGGGCTTCGACAGGGCGAAAAGGAGCAATCCGGCGGGGGAACCGGGTGGTGGTCGGCGCCGGTCCGCGCGGGCTCCCGCCGGGTCGCCCGATCCGGTGGCCGCCGCTAGGGCCGGACGAGTCAATGCCTTGCCAGTCTTGCCACTCGACCGAGTTATGGCACTCGTCACCGGCTCGGGCCGCGCCTATTCGTTGCATCGTGCGAGTCCGAAGGCGCATACCGGATGCGATCAGTGATAACGCTCGCTTCGGGTACCCGGTGCGGGACCGGTTCGGGGGGTAAATAGGATCTTTGCGTCGTGTCCGGTTTACGCAACGCGATCGTGGTGTTCACACACGATCGGTACGGTCCGCAACCGGGTTGAACGAGATCTGTGACCCGTACGGGTTAACCGTCAAGGGAGGCAACGCTCGTGCGTAGCCGATTTGCTCGCATGATCAAGCGGGTGCTGGTGTCGGCGCTGCTGCTGGCCAGCGCGGTCCTGACCACCGCGCTCCTCGGCACCGCCACGGCGCAGGCCGCGGGCAGCGGCCAGGTCCTCGCGCAGGGCACCGCCCTCGCGGGCGCCGCCACCCCGGTCGGCATCGCCGCAGTCGGCTTCGGCATCGTCGGCATGCTCGCCGGCGTCCTCCGCCGCAAGAAGATCGAGATCCAGCCGGAGAACCAGCGCAAGGGCTGACCGCACGCCCGGCGCGGCGCACCGGCCTCCACCGGGAAGCGCCACCCGGTCCCCCCGCCGCCGCGGACCTTGCGAGAATCGACGGGTGAGCAGCGACGACTCGGCCACCCAGAACCCGCACACCTCCGCAGGCGGCTCGGCGCCCGGGCGCGGACCCCGCGTCCTGTCGGGCATCCAGCCCACCGCCGACTCCTTCCACCTCGGCAACTACCTGGGCGCCCTGCGGTCCTGGGTGCGGATGCAGGCCGACCACGACGCGTTCTACTGCGTCGTCGACCTGCACGCGATCACCGTCGCGCAGGACCCGGCGCTGCTGCGCGAACGCACCCGCGTCTCGGCGGCGCAGTTGCTGGCCCTGGGCATCGATCCCGACGCGTCCACCCTGTTCGTGCAGAGCCACGTCCCCGAGCACGCCCAGCTGAGCTGGGTGCTCGAATGCCTCGCCGGGTTCGGCGAAGCGGGCCGGATGACCCAGTTCAAGGACAAGTCCGCTCGGCAGGACGCCGACCACATCAGCGTCGGGCTGTTCACCTACCCGGTGCTGCAGGCCGCGGACATCCTGCTGTACCAGGCGAACCAGGTCCCCGTCGGCGAGGACCAGCGCCAGCACCTGGAGCTCACCCGCAACCTCGCGCAGCGGTTCAACTCCCGCTACGGCGACACCTTCACCGTGCCCTCCGCGCACATCCCGAAGGAGGCCGCCAAGATCCAGGACCTGCAGGACCCGTCGGCGAAGATGAGCAAGTCCCAGCCGAGCGGCGTCGTCGACCTCCTGGAGGACCCGAAGCGCTCCGCCAAGAAGATCCGCTCCGCGGTCACCGACAACGAGCGCGAGATCCGCTACGACCCGGAGCAGAAGGCGGGCGTGAGCAACCTGCTCGCCATCCACTCGGCGCTGACCGGCCGCACCATCGACGAGCTGGTCGCCGAGTTCGACGGGAGCGGCTACGGCGACCTGAAGAAGGCCGTCGGCGAGGCGTTCGTCGAGTTCGCCGTCCCGTTCCAGGAGAAGGTGCACGGCTACCTCGCCGACCCGGCCGAGCTGGACAAGGTGCTTGCCCGCGGCGCCGAGCACGCCCGCGAGGTCGCGACCGAGACCCTGCGGGTCACCTACGAGCGCGTCGGATTCCTCCCGCCGCTGGCCGGCTGACGGCGCGCCGATCTTGCGCTGACGAGATCATTCGGCGGTAGCCTCAGGCCCGTTCGGGGCAACGCGTCCGTCCCGGACGGGCCTGGAGGTGACCCGTGACCGATCGCAGCCAACCCGCGCGCGCCGCCACGACCGGGGGAGGTCCCGGTCTGCTGGAGCGGTTGCGCCGGGACCATCCCTGGCTGGACCGGCTGATCCGCGCCGCGGCGCGCTACCAGAGCCAGTACGGCGACTACTACGCCGCGGCGATCACCTACTTCAGCGTGCTGGCCCTGGTGCCGCTGCTGATGATCTCCTTCGCGGTGGCGGGTTTCGTGCTCGCGGGCAACCCGGACCTGCTGGAGCAGCTGCGGTTGTCGATCACCGAGGCCGTCCCGAACCGCGAGATGAGCGGCATGCTCAACCAGGTCGTGGGACAGGCGATCGAGCAGGCGGGCACGGTCGGGATCATCGGGCTGCTCGTCGCCCTGTACTCCGGGCTGGGGTGGATGACGAACCTGCGCGAGGCGTTGACCGCGCAGTGGAGCCAGCAGCAGCAGGCCCCGCCGATGCTCAAGCGACTCGCCTCCGACCTGGTGTCGCTGATCGGGCTGGGGCTGGCGATGGCGGTGTCGTTCGGGCTCAGCGCCCTCGGCGGTGGCGTCGGGCGGGCGCTGTTCGCGGCGCTGGGGATCGGGAACACCTGGCCCGCGCGGATCGGGCTGTCGCTGCTCGCGATCCTGCTGTCGCTGGGCGCGGGCTGGCTGGTGTTCATCTGGGTGCTGGCGCGGCTGCCGCGGCTGCCGGTGTCGTTGCGCAGCGCCGTGTGGGGCGGGCTGTTCGCGGCGATCGGCTTCGAGGTGCTCAAGCAGGTCGGGGTGGTGTACCTCGGCAGCGTCACCGGGTCGCCCGCGGCGGCCGCGTTCGGTCCGATCCTGGGCCTGCTGGTGTTCGCGTACCTGACGTCGCGGTTCATCCTGTTCGTCACGGCCTGGACCGCGTCGTCGGCGGAGAACGAGCACCGCGCGCTGCCGGAACCGCCGCCGCCCGCGGTGATCCGGCCGCAGGTGCGGCTGGTCGGTGCGGGGGCGAAGTCCTCGGCCGCGCTGTTCGGGCTCGGTGCGCTGGTCGGCTGGTCGTTGCGCCGCCGCTGAGGTGACCGCGGGGCCCACCCGGCCAGGTTCGGGGCGAGGCCGGGTGAGCCGTGGCCCGTGCGGTGGCCACCGCACGGGGCCGGAGTCGGCGACCGGCTCGGGGTAGCACCGTCCGGGCGGCCCGAGCTGCGTCTTCCGGGGACCGCCCGCCGCTCGACTCCTACCAACGAGAATGCCGGGTTCCGGTTCCGGTCGGACCGGTGCGATTACCCGAGTACTACCTAGCCCGTCCGGGTGATCAGGTCACGGGTGGTCCGGCCCGCGGTTCGCCGCGCGCCGGGCCGCGGCGAGCCGGGTGCGGCGCCTGCGCAGCACCGCGAACGCCCCGGCGACCACGATGATCAGCACGGCCAGCGCCGTCAGCGGCACCCCGACGGTGCCGAACATGGGCGAGCTGGGCAGGTCCCCGTCCGCGGCGGCCTGGGCGGCGGGCTCCTCGGGCTCCTCGGACGGCTCCGGTTCGGTGACCAGCTCGCCGACCGAGGTGCCGGGCGGGAGCGAGAAGCCGTGGTCGAGCAGCTGCATGGTGAACTTCGACTGCCGGACCGGCTTGTTCTCCCCGCGCATCAGCACCGCGACGAGCCGCCTGCCGTCGCGTTCGGCGGCGGCGATGAACGTGTGCCGGGCGTCGTCGGTGAACCCGGTCTTGCCGCCGAGCGCGCCCGGGTAGTTCCACAGCACCGCGTTGTCGCTCTCCACCGGCAGCGGCGGGCCACCCGGCTTGCCGGGCAGCGTGGTCTCGCGGACCGATTCGGCGTGCGCGAACTCGGGGTGCCGCATGGCCTCCCGGAAGATCAGCGCCAGGTCGTAGGCGGAGGTGCTCATCCCCGGGCCGTCCAGCCCGGACGGGGTGGCGGCGCGGGTGTCGTGCGCGCCGAGTTCGTCGGCGAGCGCGTTCATCTTCCGCACGGTGTCGTCGATGCCGCCGAGCTTCCTGGCGAGCGCGTGCGCCGCGTCGTTGCCGGACTGCATGATCAGCCCGGCCAGCACCTGCTCGACGCTGTAGGTGGTGCCGGGTTCCAGGCCGACCCGGCTGCCTTCCTGGTCGGCGTCGTCCTGGGTGACCACGAGCGTGTCGGAGAGGTCGAGCTCGCGGATCGCGACCAGCGCGGTGAGCACCTTGATGGTGGACGCAGGCCGGTGCCGGGCGTGCGGGTCGCGGGCCGCGAGCACTTCCCCGGTGTCCAGGTCGGCCAGCACCCACGACTGGGAAGCGATCGGGTCCAGCGCGGCCGGCGGTGCGCCGGGCGCGTTGATCTCGCCGCACTCGCCGAGCCGCGCACCGCCGACCGGCTCGTCCGGCACCGGCAGCGGTTCTGGGACGGGTTCGCCCGGAGCCGGGACCTCGGAGGTGTCGACGGCGGGCGGCGGAGCGGCGGCACCGGGGCACCCCGCCGGTTCCTGCGCGGCTGCGGTCAGCGGCGCGCCGCCCAGCAGCACGAGCGCGGTGCACCCGGCGGCGACGAGCCTGCCCGCGACGCGCCGCACGTCCGCGGCATTCGGTGCGAATGCCGGATTTCTCGGCGGGAAGGGGTGGGATGTGCGGACCGGGGCGACCGGGTGGTGAGCTCTCGCGGGCACGCGCTCAGGCTAGCGAACCGGATCCCGCCGCGACCCCCGGTCCGCCGGAAACCCTTCGGTTCTGTGGTCGGGCGGCGGGACCCCACGGCCTGCTTTCCCACCTCTGCCGGGCAGCACGGGGATGGCGGAACCGCAGCGGTTTCCCCGCTGGAGGTCGATGTCCACTGCGTCGGTCCGTGCACGGGGAAGTCGCCGTCCTCGCGGGGAAAGGCCTGCGACCCCGCGGGTGGTCGCTCAGCGGATCCGCCGCTGACCGGGGGACGGCGCGGCCCGCCGCGCGGGATCGAGGACCGTTCGCCGGAGGCCGCGGAGCGCGCCGGGCGGGCGCCCACCCGCCGAGAGCCGGCTCACTCGGGAGCGAGAGCCGGCCCACTCGGCAGCGAGAGCTGGGCCACTCGGGAGGTGGGCGCCGGGCCGGGCCGCCGGATGCGGGGAGATACTGCCCCCGTGACGTTCTCCCGCCGTACCGCCCTGTTCCTGCTCGCCTTCGGCGTGTGGTCGTGGCTGCTGTGGCCGACGTTCTTCCGCAACATCTGGGTGAGCGAGAACTCCTGGCAGGCCGGTTCCCCGACGCCGTTCCTCTACGTGCACTTCGTGATCGCCGCGGTGTCGCTGGTCCTGGGCACCGCGATCGGCGTGCTGGGCTGGCGCGCGTTCCGCGCGACCCGCCGCTGACCCTCCGGCGCGCCCTACCCGGCGTCCGGCGCGGTTCCCGCCCCGCCCTGCAGCGCGGCGAGCGTCAGCACGTTCCCGCCGATGCCCCAGCCGCCGTCGGCGACGTCCTCCACGAGCACGAGCGTGGTGGCGCGGGCCCGTTCGCCGAAGACTTCGGCGTAGAGGTCGGTGACGCGGTGCACGAGCCGTTCCTTCTGCTCGGCGTCGAGGGTTCCGGCGGGCACCTTCAGGTTCGCGAACGGCATGTCTTCCTCCTCCAGCAGATCGTCGCGCTTCCGGTCAGGCCGCGTTGCCGTGCGGGTCGGCGGCGTCGAGGGCGGCCACCACCTGGTCGAACTCGCCGCGGACCTCCGAGTAGCGCAGGAACTTGACCCGCTCGACGAGGATCTCCCGCGCGTCGGGGTCGGCTTCCAGCAGCGCCATCACCTCGTCGATGAACTCGTCCAGCGGCATCGCGTGCGCGCTCTCCCGGTGCCCGGGCATCAAGTCGGTCTGCACCGCCGGCGGCGCCAGCTCCTGCAGCCGCACGCTGGTGCCCCGCAGTTGCAGCCGCAGCGATTCGGTGAGCATGTGGATCGCGGCCTTCGAGGCGTTGTAGCTGGGCGTCACGCGCAGCGGGGTGAACGCGAGACCAGAACTCACGGTGAGGATGGTCGCGTCCGGCCGCCCCTGCAGGTGCTCGATGAACTCGGCGATGAGCCGGATCGGCCCGAGCACGTTGGTGGCGATGACGTCCTCCGCCGATTCGAGGAACCCGGCGGGGTCCCGCCAGTTCTCGGCGCGCATGATGCCCGCCATCGGGACGAGCACGTTCAGGTCGGGGTGGCGTGCCAGCACCTCGGCGGACGCGGCGCGGATGCTCGCCGGGTCCAGCGTGTCGATCCGCTGGGTGTCGATGCCAGGGTGCTCGGCGGCGATCTGCGCGAGGAGCTCCTCGCGCCTGCCGCCGACGATGACGGTGTTGCCCTTCTCGTGGAAGCGCAGCGCGAGGGCCAGGCCGATGCCGCTGGTGGCGCCGGGGATGAAGAGGGTGTTTCCGCTGATGTGCATGCCACGAGTCTGCGGCGGTGCCGTCCTCACGTGCAGAGATCGGTTATCGGGGGATCGGCGGTCCCTGGTCGGCGTCACCGGCCGGGTCCATGCTGGTGGCATGGATCGACCCGCGCTCGCCACCTTCCTCACCCGCCGCCGCGAGGCGCTGCGCCCCGCGGACGTGGGCCTGCCCCCGGGCGCGCGCAGGCGCACCCCCGGGCTGCGGCGGGAGGAGGTCGCCTCGCTGGCGGGGATGTCCACCGACTACTACACGCGGCTGGAGCAGCGCCGCGGCCCGCACCCGAGCGCGCAGCTGCTGACCGCGCTGGCCAGGGCGCTGCGGCTCAGCGACGACGAGCGGGACTACCTGTTCCAGGTGGCCGGGCACAACCCCCCGCGGCGGGTCCTGGCGTCGGCGCACGTGGCCCCGGCGCTGCTGCGGGTGCTGGACCGGCTGGACGACACGCCGGCGCTGATCCTGTCCCCGCTGGGGGAGACGCTGGTGCAGAACCGGATGGCCTGCGCCCTGCTCGGCGACCGCTCCGGCTACACGGGGCTGGCCCGCAGCGAGGTCTACCGCTGGTTCACCGACCCGGAGCACGAGCGCCGCATGTACCCGGAGGCCGACCGGGACCGGCAGAGCCGCGCGCAGGTCGCGAACCTGCGGGTCGGCTACGGGCTGCTGGGCGACGCCTCCGCCGCCGGTGACGTGGTGCGGGCGCTGCTGCGGGAGAGCGCGGAGTTCGCCGAGCTGTGGCGGCGCCACGAGGTCGCGAAGCGCTTCGAGGACCACAAGACGCTGCTGCATCCCGAGGTCGGCGCGATCGAGGTGGACTGCCAGGTGCTGTTCACCGAGGACCAGACCCAGGCGCTGCTGGTGCTCACCGCGGCCCCCGGCAGCGACGGCCACGCCAAGCTGGAACTCCTCAACGTCGTCGGCCACGAACGCTTCACCAGCCCCCAGCGCTGACCTGGCGAACGCGGAAGCGCCGCCCCCCCCCGCCCCGCGGGGCGGGGGGGGCGGGGCGGGGGGGCGGGGGCCGCGCCCCCCCCCGCCCCCGCCCGAGGCCCCCGCGGTCTGCGGCGCGCAGCCGGGGGGGGGGGGGGGGGGGGGGGGGGGGGGGGGGGGTGGGGGGGGGGGGTGCCGGGTCAGCGGCGGCGGAACATGAGGGCGCGCTTGACCTCTTGGATCGCCTTGGTGACCTGGATGCCGCGGGGGCAGGCGTCCGTGCAGTTGAACGTGGTGCGGCAGCGCCACACGCCGTCCACGTCGTTGAGGATGTCCAGGCGCTCCTCGGCGGCCTCGTCGCGGCTGTCGAAGATGAACCGGTGCGCGTTGACGATGGCGGCGGGACCGAAGTACGAGCCCTCCGACCAGTACACCGGGCAGGACGTGGTGCAGGCCGCGCACAGGATGCACTTGGTGGTGTCGTCGAAGCGCGCGCGCTCGGCGACGGACTGGGTGCGTTCGCGGGTCGGCTCGTTGCCCGAGGTGACCAGGTAGGGCTTGATCGCCCGGTAGGCCTCGAAGAACGGTTCCATGTCGACCAGCAGGTCCTTGTGCACCGGCAGGCCCTTGATCGGCTCGACGGTGATCGTCGTCTCGCCGTTCTTGGCCAGCAGGTCCTTCATGAGGACCTTGCAGGCCAACCGGTTGACGCCGTTGATGCGCATCGCGTCCGAACCGCAGACGCCGTGGGCGCAGGAGCGCCGGAACGTCAGCGAGCCGTCCACGTACCACTTGATGTAGTGCAGCAGGTTCAGCACGCGGTCGCTGGGCAGCGCCGGGATCCGGAAGGACTCCCAGTGCAGGTCCTCGTCGACCTCCGGGTTGAACCGCTGGATCTTGACCGTGACCATCGTGGCGCCCTCGGGGATGGGCGGGGCGTCCGAAGGCAGGTCGGTGGTCTGTTCGGTGTTCGTCACGGTTGCGGTCATCAGTACTTACGCTCCATCGGCTGGTACCGGGTGACGACGACGGGCTTGTAGTCCAGCCGGATGTCGGACTGGAAGCCGGTCAGTCCCAGTGGCGCGTTCGGATCCTCGGCGTCGGGCAGCTGCTTGTACGACATGCTGTGGCGCATGAAGTTGGTGTCGTCGCGGGCGGTGTAGTCCTCGCGGGCGTGCCCGCCGCGGGACTCCTTGCGCGCCAGCGCCGCGTTCACCAGCGACTCGGCCAGGTCCAGCAGGAAGCCGAGCTCGATGGCCTCCAGCAGGTCCGAGTTGAACCGCTTGCCCTTGTCGTGCACCGCGATCCGGCCGTAGCGCTCCTTGAGCGCCTGCACGTCCGACAGCGCCTGCTTCAGCGTCTCCTCGGTGCGGTACACCGAGGCGTTGGCGTCCATCGTCTCCTGCAGCTCGGTGCGGATCGTGGCGACCCGCTCCCCGCCGTGCGCGGTGCGCAGGTGCTCGACCATGCCCTCGACGAGCTTGGTGGGCTCCTCCGGGAGTTCCACGTGCTCGTGCGCGTTGGCGTACTCCGCGGCGGCGATGCCCGCGCGGCGGCCGAACACGTTGATGTCCAGCAGCGAGTTCGTGCCCAGCCGGTTCGAGCCGTGCACCGACACGCAGGCGCACTCGCCCGCGGCGTACAGCCCCGGCACGGTGTGCTCGTTGTCCCGCAGCACCTCACCGGTGATGTTGGTGGGGATGCCGCCCATCGCGTAGTGCGCGGTCGGGTACACCGGCACCGGTTCGGTGGTCGGCTCCACACCCAGGTAGGTGCGGGAGAACTCGGTGATGTCCGGCAGCTTCTGCTCCAGCACGTCCGCGCCGAGGTGCGTGACGTCGAGCAGCACGTAGTCCTTGTTCGGACCGGCGCCGCGGCCTTCCAGCACCTCCAGGGCCATGGAGCGGGCGACGATGTCGCGCGGCGCCAGGTCCTTGATCGTCGGGGCGTAGCGCTCCATGAACCGCTCGCCGTCGGCGTTGCGCAGGATGCCGCCCTCGCCGCGGACCGCCTCCGAGATGAGGATGCCCAGGCCGGCCAGGCCGGTCGGGTGGAACTGGTAGAACTCCATGTCCTCCAGCGGCAGGCCCTTGCGGTAGATGATGCCCATGCCGTCACCGGTGAGGGTGTGCGCGTTGGACGTCGTCTTGAAGACCTTGCCGAAACCGCCGGTGGCGAACACGACGGCCTTCGCCTCGAACACGTGGATCTCACCGGTGGCGAGCTCGTAGGCCACCGCGCCGGTGCAGACCTGCTCGCCGTCCTCGCCCTCGCTCATGGTGACGTCGAGGACGTAGAACTCGTTGAAGAACTCCACGCCGTGCTTGATGCAGTTCTGGTACAGCGTCTGCAGGATCATGTGGCCGGTGCGGTCCGCGGCGTAGCAGGCCCGGCGCACCGGGGACTTGCCGTGGTCGCGGGTGTGCCCGCCGAACCGGCGCTGGTCGATCTTGCCTTCGGGCGTCCGGTTGAACGGCAGCCCCATCTTCTCCAGGTCGAGCACCGAGTCGATGGCCTCCTTGGCCATGACCTCGGCGGCGTCCTGGTCGACGAGGTAGTCGCCGCCCTTGATGGTGTCGAAGGTGTGCCACTCCCAGTTGTCCTCTTCGACGTTGGCCAGCGCGGCGCACATGCCGCCCTGCGCCGCGCCGGTGTGGGAGCGGGTGGGGTACAGCTTCGTCAGCACGGCGGTGCGGGCGCGCTGGCCCGACTCGATCGCCGCGCGCATCCCGGCGCCGCCGGCGCCGACGATGACCACGTCGTACTTGTGGTGTTGCATGGTCGCCTCCTAGGGCCGCTGGCGAGGCCGTCCGCTCACGGCGTGGCCTCGAAGCCTGCGCTGTGTCGTCAGCCGATGTTCGGGTCGAAGGTGAAGAGCACGAAGGTGCCCAGACCGACCGTGAGCAGGACCGAGACGTACAGCAGCATCTTCAGCCAGAACCGGGTGGCGTCCTTGCGGGAGTAGTCGTTGATCACGGTGCGCAGCCCGTTGCCGCCGTGCAGACCGGCCAGCCACAGCATCGTCAGGTCCCAGAACTGCCAGAACGGGGAGGCCCAGCGGCCCGCGACGAACGCGAAGTTGACCCGGTGCACCCCGCCGTCCAGGAACAGCATGATCAGCATGTGCCCGAGGACCAAGAACAGCAGCAGCACGCCCGACAGGCGCATGAACAGCCAGCTGTAGAGCTCGAAGTTGCTGCGGCGAGCGGCCGGGCGGTGCGGGGACCGGGGCTTGTCGACCGACAGCGGCGCGTCGATGGTGGTCATGGGTCAGTGCCCCCCGAACAGTTCCGTGACGGCGCGCGTGAGCATGCTGATGGCGGCGGGCACGATCAGCACCAGCCACACCACCAGAACGGTCCAGAGCATCGGCTTCTGGTATTTCGGCCCGTTCGACCAGAAGTCGACCAGCATGACGCGGATGCCGTTGAACGCGTGGAACAGCACCGCCGCGAGCAGACCCAGTTCGAACAGGATCATGATCGGGCTTTTGTAGGTTTCGATGACCGTGTCGTACGCCTCGGGCGATACCCGCACGAGAGCGGTGTCCAACACGTGCACGAACAAGAAGAAGAATGTGAGCACGCCCGTGATCCGGTGCGCTACCCACGACCACATGCCCAAGTCACCGCGGTAGAGGGATCCCTTGGCACGAGGGTTGCCCTCGCGCTGGGGGGCCTCCGCCGCGGAGGCGGTGGTGCTGGCCATGGTGGAAGGCCTCCAACGTCGCTGGTGGACTGACGGCCCGTTCGGGAACATGACGACCGGTCCGAGTCGTCGTCATTCGTACGCCCGTCACCGGCCACCTGAACAAGGCCTGGACTTCTCGGATGCTAGACCTGCACCATCCGCGCGGCCTACTCGCCTGTGCTCTGTGTGATCGACCAGACAGGGGCCCCTACCTGGTGGATCGATGTAGAAATCAACTCGTGACACCCGCGCAATGCCCAAGCAGCAGGGTCAAGCCTTAATTTCGAGAGCCACGTCACCGGACGTGCGTGCGCATCGGCCCGCATTTTCCCGCGAAGGGAGCGGGCCGCGGTCCGCGCCCCGCGATTCGCTCCGATCCGGAGCGGTCACCGGGGCGCGGAGCTGTGCGGCGGTTTTTCGAAAGGGGAATGGCGATGCGGCGAACGGCCGGCCCGGCAGGGGAATCCGGGCGGGGGTGGCGGCGCCCCGGCGCCGCGTTGACCGCGGTGGCGCTGGCGGGGGTGCTGGCGCTGTCGGGCTGCGCCAAGGACGCCCGCGGCGGCGGGGGCGCCGTCGAAGGGCAGCCGTGCCGCACCGAGCAGGCACCGGCGGTGACCGGACCCGCCACCACGTCGAAGCGCGCCGACGCGCCCGCCCCCGACGCGAGCCGGCTGCGGGTGGGGCTGGCGTTCGACATCGGCGGCCGCGGCGACGCGTCGTTCAACGACTCCACCGTCGCCGGGCTGGAGCGGGCGAAGTCCGAGATGGGGCTCGCGGAGACCAAGGAGCTCGACGCCGCCGCCGGTGAACCGGAGGACGCCAAGCAGACCCGGCTGCGCCAGCTGGCCCGCGAGGGCTTCAACCCGGTCATCGCCGTCGGCTACGCCTACGCGGACTCGGTGAAGGTGGTGGCCCCCGAGTTCCCGGGCACGAAGTTCGCGCTGATCGACGAGGAGATCGACGGCGTCCCGAACGTCACCTCGCTGGTGTTCGCCGAGGAGCAGGGCTCGTTCCTGGTCGGTGTGATCGCCGCGCACAAGTCGCGGACCTGCAGCATCGGTTTCGTCGGCGGAGTGGAGACGCCGCTGATCCAGAAGTTCCAGGCCGGTTTCGAGCAGGGCGCGAAGGCCGCCGCGCCGGACGTGCGGATCCAGACCGACTACCTCACCCCGGCCGGCGACTTCTCCGGTTTCCAGGACCCGAACAAGGGTTCCGAGGTGACCCGGGGCCAGCTCGACGCCGGCGCCGACGTCGTCTACCACGCGGCGGGCGCCTCCGGGAAGGGCGTGTTCGCGGCGGCGGCCGGGGCGGACGCGATGGCCATCGGCGTCGACTCCGACCAGTACGCGCAGCCGAACGTGGCGCAGTACAAGGACGTGATCATCACCTCGATGCTGAAGCGGATCGACCTGGCCGTGTTCGACTACCTGGCGGCCGTCGCGCGCGGCGACCTGTCCGCGGTGCCGCCGAAGTTCGACCTGTCGATGGACGCGGTCACCTACTCCACCTCCGGGGGGAAGGTGGACGACCTCACCGAGGTCGCCGACGCCTACAAGGCCGCGATCTCCCGCGGCGACATCCAGGTCAGCCCCACCCCGTGACCGCGCGGCGGGGGGCCCGAGTTCCCGAGCTCGTGCGGCCCCGCGCACGCCCGCCCGCGCAGCAGCGCGGAACCGGGACACCAGCGCGCCCGCGCGGAAGCGGAGCGCGTGGAACCGAGCAGCACCGCGCCCGCGCGGAACCGAGCACCGCCACCGCGCGCCGGCGCGGAACCGAAGCAGCCCACCGCGCAGCAGCGCGGCCCGGAGATCCCGCCGCGCGACGGCGCGCGGCCCCGGAGACGGAGTCAGATGAGCACCACCAGACCGGACGATCCCGGTCCGCACCCTGCCGCGCCCGGCACCCCCGAACAGGGGCCGCCCGCCGTGGCGCTGCGCGGCATCACCAAGTCGTTCCCCGGCGTCGTAGCCAACTCCGACGTGCACCTGACCGTGCGCGCCGGCGAGGTGCACGCGCTGTGCGGGGAGAACGGGGCGGGCAAGTCCACCCTGATGAAGATCCTCTACGGCATGCAGTCGCCGGACGAGGGCACCGTGGAGCTCGGCGGCGAGCGGGTGCGGCTGCGCACCCCCGCCGACGCGATCCGGCACGGCGTCGGCATGGTGCACCAGCACTTCATGCTCGCCGACAACCTCACCGTGCTGGAGAACGTGGTGCTCGGCGCCGAGGGCGAGCACGGCATCGGCGCCCGGGCCCGGCGCCGCGTCGTCGAACTCGCCGCGCAGGCCGGGTTCGCGGTGCGGCCCGACGAGCTCGTGGAGCGGCTCGGGGTCGCCGACCGGCAGCGGGTGGAGATCCTCAAGGTCCTCTACCGCGGCGC
Organism: Saccharopolyspora sp. 6V; assembly: GCF_020176785.1. Classification (NCBI taxonomy): domain Bacteria; kingdom Bacillati; phylum Actinomycetota; class Actinomycetes; order Pseudonocardiales; family Pseudonocardiaceae; genus Saccharopolyspora; species Saccharopolyspora sp. 6V. Next base: position 107,304 of record NZ_JAIUKB010000016.1, read on the forward strand.
CCGCACGATCATCCTCGACGAGCCGACCGCGGTGCTGGTGCCGCAGGAGGTCGAGGAGCTGTTCACCACGCTGCGCGCCATGCGGGAGCGCGGCTTCACGTTCCTGTTCATCTCGCACAAGCTGGACGAGGTGCTGGCCATCGCCGACGCGGTCACCGTGCTGCGCCGCGGCACCACCGTGGGCACCGTGCCCGCCGCCGAGGTGAGCACCCGCGAGCTGGCCGAGCTGATGGTCGGCAGCGAACTGCCCGACCCGTCCACCGGCGACTCCACCGTCACCGACCGCCCGGTGCTCACCATCACCGGGCTGTCCGCGGTGGACGGTGAGCGGGCGGTGCTGGACGACGTCGACCTCGTGGTGCGCGCGGGCGAGGTCGTCGGCATCGCGGGCGTCGAGGGCAACGGGCAGACCGAACTCGTCGAAGCCGTGCTCGGGATGCGGCCGATCAGCGCGGGCGGCATCCGGCTCGGCGACACCGACCTGACCCGGCTGTCCACGCTGCGCCGCCGCGCCGCGGGCATCGGCTACGTGCCCGAGGACCGGCACCGGCACGGCCTGCTGCTGGACGAATCGCTGTGGTTCAACCGGATCCTCGGCCACCAGACCCGCCGCCCCGCCGCGCGCGGGCCGTGGCTGGACCGGGCGGGCGCGCGCGCCGACACCGAGCGCATCGTCGCCGAGTTCGACGTGCGCACCCCCGGCATCGACGTGGACGCGGTCGCGCTCTCCGGCGGCAACCAGCAGAAGCTCGTCGTCGGCCGCGAGCTCTCCGGCGACCCGAAGCTGCTCATCGCCGCGCACCCAACCCGGGGCGTGGACGTGGGCGCCCAGGCCGGGATCTGGGCGCACCTGCGCACCGCCAGGGCCGCCGGGCTCGCGGTGCTGCTGATCTCCGCGGACCTCGACGAGCTGATCGGGCTGTCCGACACGATCCGGGTGCTGTTCCGCGGCGCGCTCGTCGCCGAAGCCGATCCGCGCACCGTCACGCCAGAACGGCTCGGCGCGGCCATGACCGGGACGACCGGGGGAGGTGCGGACTGATGGGGGAGAAGCGCTCGACCCTGCTGCCGCCGGTGCTGGCGATCGCGTTCGCGGCGGTGCTGTGCGGCCTGGTGCTGCTGCTGTCCGGGGCGAACCCGATCGCGGCGCTCGGCGAGATGATCACCCAGGTGGGTCGCGGCACCACGGCCGTGGACATCGTCAACACCGCGGCCGCCTACTACCTGGTGGCGCTGGCCGCCGCCGTCGGGTTCCAGATGAACCTGCTCAACATCGGTGTCGAGGGCCAGTACCGGCTCGCGGCGTGCGTGGCGGCCATCGTCGGCGGCTCGCTGAGCCTGCCGTTCGGGGTGCACGCGCTCGTGGTGGTCGTCGTCGGCGCGGCCACCGGTGCCGCGTGGGCCGGCATCGCCGCGCTGTTGAAGGTCTACCGCGGCGTGTCCGAGGTGATCTCCACGATCATGCTGAACGTGCTGGCGGGCGGCGTGATCGCGTTCCTCGTCAAGCAGTTCGGCGAGCTGCGCGGCAACACCCAGGGCACCGCGCTCATCGGCGAATCCGGGCAGGTGCCGGGAATTCCACTCGGCTCGGCCGGAACCGTGTTCGGGCTGGTGCTGCTGGCCGTCGCGGTCGGCGTCGGTTACTGGGTGCTGCTCGGCCGCACCCGGTTCGGGTTCGAGCTGCGCGCCACCGGGCTGTCGCCGACCGCGGCGCTGGCGGGCGGGGTGAGCTCGAAGAAGATGGTGCTGGGCGCGATGCTGCTCTCCGGTGCCGTCGCGGGCCTCGCCGGGCTGCCGGAGATCCTCGGCCGCGACCACACGTTCACCATCACCTTCCCCACCGGCTACGGCTTCGCCGGGCTGGCCATCGCGCTGCTCGGGCGCAACCACCCGGTGGGGGTCGCGTTCGGCGCGCTGCTGTGGTCCTTCCTGGACAAGAGCTCGCTGACGCTGGACAACATCGGCGTACCGAAGGAGATCGTGATCATCTTGCAGGGCACGATCGTGCTGTCGGTCGTCGTCGCCTACGAACTGGTGCGCCGCCGCAGGCTCGACGCCGAGCAGCGCCGCGTCGGCCAGGTCCTGTCCGGAGGTGCGGTATGACCGCCACGCTCACCCCCGACATCGCCCCGCCGGTGGCGCGGCGGCGCCCGATGCCGGGCTGGGGCCGCGCGATGCTGTGGGTCGCCGTCGCGGTCGTCGCGGTGTCCTTCACCTCGTACGCGACCGGGCTGCCGGAGCTGACCGCCTCCGGCACCGTGCAGTCCGCGGTGCGCCTCGGCGTGCCCATCCTGCTCGCCGGGCTCGGCGGGCTGTGGGCCGAACGCGCCGGTGTGATCAACATCGGGCTGGAGGGCATGATGGTCCTCGGCACCTGGGGCGGAGCCTGGGCCGGGTACCAGTGGGGGCCCGTCGCGGGGCTCGTCGCCGCGGCCGCGTTCGGCGCCGTCGGCGGCCTCGTGCACGCCGTGGCGACCGTGAGCTTCGGGGTGAACCACATCGTCTCCGGCGTCGCCGTCAACCTGCTCGGGCTCGGCGTCACCCAGTACCTGGCGAGCCTCGTGTTCGAGCCGATCTCGCAGAACCCGCGGGAATCACCGCCGGTGCCGAAGTTCGACACCTACTCGGCCTACCCCTTCGGGGAATGGTTGCGCTCGCTGGAATCCCTGCAGCGGGTGGGGATCTCCGACGCGGCCGGCATCATCGGCGGGCTCGTCACCGGGGTGTCGCCGCTGACCATGCTCGCGTACCTGCTGGTGCCGGTCAGCTACCTGGTGCTGTGGCGCTCGCCGTTCGGGCTGCGGCTGCGGTCCTGCGGGGAGAACCCGGTCGCCGCCGCCTCGCTGGGCGTGCCGGTGCAGCGGTACAAGTACCTCGCGGTGATCGTCTCCGGGGCGCTGGCCGGGCTCGGCGGGGCCGCGCTCATCCTCAACCCCGGGCAGGCCGGATACCTGGAGAACCAGACCAACAACCGCGGCTACATCGGACTCGCGGCGATGATCTTCGGGAACTGGCGGCCGGGCGGGCTGCTCGGCGGGGCGGCGCTGTTCGGCTACTCCGACGGGCTCCAGCTGCGCAGCGGCGAGACCACGGTGCACGCGCTGTTCTACGCGGCCACGCTGGTGCTGCTGGTCGTCGCGGCCGTGCAGGTGTACCGGCGCCGGTGGTTCGGCGCGGGCACCGCCGCGGTGAGCGCCGCCGTCACGTACTCGGTGTACTGGTACACCGACGAACTGCCGGAGGAGCTGACCGCCTACACCCCGCACCTGGTCACCCTCGTGGTGCTCGCGGCGGCCGCGCAGCACCTGCGGCCACCCGCCGCGATCGGCGTCCCGTACCGCCGCGGCGAGGACTGACCGCGCGTCCGCCGACCGGTCCCGGGCACCGCGCCCGGGGCCGGTCCGCACGGCGGCAGCATTCCCGCGGCGCACGTGCGAAGGTCGTCGGGAAGATCGGAACCAGCTCGGGAGCGGATGTGGACACCATCAACTGGGAGGCCCTGCGGGCCGCGGCGGTCGAGGTCGCGGCGAAGGCGTACTGCCCCTACTCGAAGCTCCAGGTCGGTGCGGCCGCGATCTGCGACGACGGGCGGCTCGTCGTCGGCTGCAACGTGGAGAACACGTCCTACGGGCTGACGCTGTGCGCCGAGTGCACGATGGCCGGGCAGCTGCGGCTCACCGGCGGCGGCCGGTTCGTCGCCGTCGCCTGCCGCAGCGGCGAGGGCGAACTGCTGATGCCGTGCGGGCGGTGCCGCCAGCTGCTGCAGGAACTCGGCGGCCCGGACTGCCTGGTGGACACGCCGCGCGGTGTGCTCCCCATGAGACAAGTCCTCCCGGACGCCTTCGAGCTGTGAAAGGCCTCCCGGGTCGTCTTGCTGGGCGGGGTGGGTGGCGGAACCTCAGCGGCTTCCTCGCTGCGGGATCGATTTCACCGGTGGCTCCGCCACAGGAGAAATCGCTGTCCTCGCGAGGAAACCGCTGAGAACCCGCGGCGGTGCCGGTTGCTCGGGTGGTCGCCGCTCAGCGGCTTCGCCGCTGACAGGAACGGGCCGGGGGTTCTTCGGTGTCGCGGGGGGTGGGGAAGTGATCTGATCGGGATGGCGCTCGGCAGCGGGTCGGGCTCGGTGGAGGGGAATGGCATGGCGCACTCGGTGGTCGACGTGATCCGGGCGAAGCGGGACGGCGGGCGGCTCGCCGACGAGCAGATCGACTGGGTGGTGGACGCCTACACCCGGGGCGCGGTCGCCGACGAGCAGATGTCCGCGCTGGCCATGGCGATCCTGCTGCGCGGCATGGACCGCGCCGAGATCGCCCGCTGGACCGCGGCGATGATCGCGTCCGGGGAACGGCTGGACCTCGGCGGCCTGCCCCGGCCCACCGTGGACAAGCACTCCACCGGCGGCGTCGGCGACAAGATCACGCTGCCGCTCACCCCGCTCGTCGCGGCCTGCGGCGCGGCGGTGCCGCAGCTGTCCGGACGCGGCCTCGGGCACACCGGCGGCACGCTCGACAAGCTGGAATCGATCCCGGGCTGGCGGGCCGGGCTCACCGCCGCCGAGATCCGCGCGCAGCTCGGTGAGATCGGTGCCGTGGTGTGCGCCGCGACCGAGGGCATCGCGCCCGCCGACCGCAAGCTGTACGCGCTGCGCGACGTCACCGGCACCGTCGAATCCATCCCGCTGATCGCCAGCTCCATCATGAGCAAGAAGATCGCCGAAGGCGCCGGATCGCTGGTGCTGGACGTGAAGTGCGGGTCCGGCGCGTTCATGAAGGACCAGCGGCAGGCCCGCGCCCTCGCCGACGAGCTGGTGTCCATCGGCACCGCGCACGGGGTGCGCGCCAGCGCGCTGCTCACCGACATGTCGGTGCCGCTGGGCGTCGCCGTCGGCAACGCGCTGGAGGTCGCGGAGTCCGTCGAGGTGCTGCAGGGCGGCGGGCCCACCGACGTCGTCGAGCTCACGCTGGCCCTGGCGCGCGAGATGCTCGCGCACGCCGGTCTGTCCGATGTGGACCCGGCCGAGGTGCTGGCTTCGGGGAAGGCCTACGACGCGTGGCGCACGATGATCGGCGCGCAGGGCGGCGACCCGGACGCCTCGCTGCCGCGCGCCGCCCACGTGGAGACCATCCCCGCACCGGAGGACGGCGTGCTGTCCACGTTGGACGCCTACGCGGTCGGCCTGGCGGCGTGGCGGCTCGGTGCCGGGCGGGCCCGCAAGGAGGACCCGGTGCGGCACGCCGCGGGCGTCCGCTGCCTCGCCAAGCCCGGTGACCGGGTCACCGCGGGCGCCCCGCTGCTGGAGCTGCACACCGACGAACCCGACCGGATCCCCGCCGCCCGCGAGGCGCTGACCGGCGCGATCACCGTCGCCGCCGCGCACGCCCCGGCCGATCTGATCATCGACACGATCCGGCCCTGACCGCCCGGGCGAACGGCCCTCCCACCCGATCGACGCGGGCGAGCGGGCCGCGCACCCGGTGCGGGAACGCGGCAGGGGGGCGGCTCCCGGAGGAACCGCGGCCCTGTGCTGCTGCGGAGATCAGTCGTGCTGCGAGATCAGGCGCTCTCGGCGGCGTAACCCTCGTCGGAGGAGTCGTCGGAGCCCAGCGCCTTGGTGTCGCCGTCGCGCTTGGCGCTCTTCGAGCGACCGCGGCCGCGCTGCTGGCGGGGCAGCGTGGTGGGCGGCGGCGGGCTGGACGGGCCGCTGCCGCCGAGGATCAGCTCGGCGAACGTGGCCATGGCCTCGTCGAGCTGGCCGGCGTGCTTGCGCTCGGTCTCCTCGCTGGCCTCGCGCACCATCGAGTTCACCGCGTCGGAGTCCGGGCGGGACGCGAGGGTGCCGCTGATCTGCGACAGGTTCTGCGCCAGCGTGCCGCCGAGCTCGCCGAGCCCGGTCTTGACGCCCTCTTCGACCGTGTCCAGCCGGGTGCTGACGCCCTGCTCGACCGCTTCGATGCGGGTGTGCACGTTGTCCTCGACGTTGTCCAGCCGCCCGGAGACGCGGTCCAGCCGCTCGGTGAGCTGTTCGAGGCGCTCGGCGAGCTTGTCGAGCTTGTCCGTCGGGTCCACCGCGGGGCGCTGCGCGAGGGCGTCGATGCCGGTCTGCAGCTGGTCGCGGCCACCGGTGACGGCTTCGGTGACGGCGTTCTGCACGCCGCTGCCGGTCTCGGTGACGGCGCGCTGCAGCGTCTCGCGGGTGCCGTCGAGGTGCTCGTGCACGCCCTCGTCGATCTCGGCGAACCGGCCGCGGAGGCTGGTCTCCAGGCCGTCGATGCGCTCGCGGACCGGGACGGTGACCGAACCGGGCAGCGCTTCCAGGCGGGAGTCCTGCTTGTCCAGGTGGCCGCCGAGCTCGTCCAGGCGCTTGTGGATGTGCGCGAGCTTGTCCTCCAACCCGTCCATCCGGCCGGCGACGCCGTCGAAGCGGCCGGACACGCCGTCGAGGCGGCCGTCGAGCTGCGCGAAGGGCTTGGCGAGTTTGTCGAACAGGCCCTCCACCGCTGCCTTGACGTCACCGATCACGCCGTCCTGGGCGTCGATCTTGGTGAGGGCTTCGTCGACGCGCTCGGTCAGCACGCCGAGCTCGGTGCGGTCGGGGAGTTCGGACAGCCGCTTGCGAACCGAGCCCAACGATTCCAGCGGAGACATCCGGGCGTGGATCTCGTCGAGTGCGTCGAAAATCTGCTGCTGCTCGCTCTCGCGGATTTCGGCCGCACGCGTGAGCATGTTCCGCATGCGGTCGAAGGACATGTTCTCGTTCACGGCTCGGACGTCCTTCGTCGAGGGGCAGGGTGAGGACTAATGGAGCGTAGCTAGTCGTTTCCCGCGTTCCCAGCCACCCCCGGATACATTGAGTGAGCTTCGGGTGAACCATCACTCCGAAAGGTTGCCGGGAACTGGGCCGTTCAGACCAGCGGTGCTGTATGTCAATAGGTCGCTGGAGTTGCGCTTGGTCTTTCCGGGTGACTTCCCTGGCGACGTGCATTCGGGTGGTCTTCGGCATCGCCGCCGCCCGCTCAGGACGACCGTGGCCGGGTTGTAACGTAGTGCCATGTCAACACCGGTGAGCTTGGACACGATCCGACTGGCCCCCAAAGTCCTGCTGCACGACCACCTCGACGGCGGTCTGCGTCCGCGGACGGTGATCGAACTCGCCGACGCGGCCGGTTACGAGGGCCTGCCGCACCAGGACGCGGACGCGCTCGGCGCGTGGTTCCGGGAAGCGGCCGATTCCGGCTCGCTGGAGCGCTACCTGGAGACGTTCTCGCACACCGTCGCGGTCATGCAGACGGCCGATGCACTGCGCCGGGTCGCCGCCGAATGCGTCGAAGACCTTGCCGCCGATGGGGTGGTCTACGCGGAAGTCCGCTACGCCCCGGAGTTGTTCCAGGAAGGCGGACTGACCCTGCCCGAGGTCGTGGAATCCGTGCAGGAGGGATTTCGCGAAGGCGAGCGCCGTGCGGAATCGCAAGGAAAACTTGTCCGGATCGGAACATTGCTCTGCGCGATGCGGCAGAACGCCCGCTCGGCGGAAATCGCGGAGCTCGCGGTCCGCTACCGCGACGCGGAAGTGGTGGGCTTCGACATCGCCGGCCCGGAGGCCGGGTTCCCGCCCACCCGGAACCTGGACGCCTTCGAGTACCTGCGCCAGCAGAACGCGCACTTCACCATCCACGCCGGTGAGGCGTTCGGGCTGCCGTCGATCTGGGAGGCCATCCAGCACTGCGGCGCCGAACGGCTCGGGCACGGCGTGCGGATCGTCGACGACATCAAGGTCGACGAGGACGGCGAGGTGCACCTGGGCAGGCTGGCGTCGTACGTGCGGGACCGGCGCATCCCGCTGGAGATGTGCCCGTCGTCGAACCTGCAGACCGGCGCCGCCGACTCGCTGGCCGAACACCCGATCGGGCTGCTGAGCCGGTTGCGGTTCCGCGTCACGGTCAACACCGACAACCGGCTGATGGGCGACTGCACGATGTCCAGCGAGTTCGCCGCGCTGCACGAGACCTTCGGCTACGGCTGGACCGACATGCAGTGGTTCACGGTGAACGCCATGAAGTCGTCGTTCCTCGGCTTCGACGACCGGCTCGCGATCATCAACGACGTGATCAAGCCGGGGTACGCCACGCTGCTGGGCTGACCGCCCTCGGCGTCCTGCTCCAGCTGCGGAGCGGAGAACGGCCCCCACCGCACGGTGGGGGCCGTTCCGCTGTGCTCGGTCAGTGCTTGCGCAGGCGCTCGTCCTCGAACTGGACCACGAGTTCGCGCCAGGCCGCGACCTCGTCGTCGAACGGCGGGCTCGGCGGCATCCGGTTCGGGTTCGGGCGCAGCACGAACGAGACCAGCCAGCCGAGCAGCTCGGAGGGCTGCAGCGCCTCGTCCACGGTCTTGTCCCCGGCCCACGTCGCCGCGTCCAGCAGCAGCTCCTCGGCGAGGTCCAGCTGGTTCGGGTCCACTTCGGACGGACCGGCGGCGAGGTCCTCGTCCAGCCCGGTGAGCACGTAGTCGTTGTCCGCCTCGACCTCGACCTCCAGCTCGCCGCCGGTGGCCTTCTGCGTCACCTGCGGCCAGGTCGCGACCCGCGCCAGGTCGTTGTCCTCCAGCGCGGAGTCCTCGGCGAGGAAGCGGGCCAGGGCGCGCGGCGAGCCGAACACGTCGATGCGCCCGTCCGAGCCGAGGAACACCGGGTCGTCGTCCAGGTAGCAGCGCAGCGAGTAGAACTCGCCCTGCGCGGTGGTGATGCGGATCGGGTCGATGCCGATCTCGCCCCAGAACCCGGGTTCGGCGTCCTCGTCCACCGGGTCCACATCGGAGTCGTCGTCGGCCTCGGCGCGTTCGGCCTCGTCGTGCTCCAGCGCCTCGGCGAGCTCGGTCTCGGCGGTGGCGACCGCGTCCGCGGGCACCTCCGGGGTGGCCACCACGGCGTCGAGGGCGTCGAGCAGGTCGTCCCAGCGCTCGGCGACCACGGCGCACAGCTCGGACCAGCGCTTCTGGCCGTCCTTGCCGGTGAACACCAGGGTGCCCTGGTCGAGCAGGCTGAAGCCGTCGGCGGCGTCGAGGACTTCGTGCACGGTGTCCAGCTCGCACACGTCGGCCAGCGAGCGGGCGATCTCCACGATGTCGTGCAGCTCGTTGATCGTCCACACGTCGGGGGTGTCGGCGACCAGCTCCGGCACGCCCACCAGGTCGAACTGGTGATCCTCGTCCGGGTTCAGCTCGACCGCGGACAGCGCCGGGACCACGTGCCAGGCCGGATGGTCGTCGAGGTCGTGCTCCCGCGCGGTGCGCACGAACGCGGCCAGTCGCGCGGCGTCCGGGAAGGCGTAGAGGTCTTCCTCGTGGCCGAGGAACGCCTCCCACTCCTCGCCGTCCTCCCGCCAGCGCGGTGCCCACAGGGTCACCACATCGCCTTGCGGCAGCCCCAGTTCGATGGGGACGATGTCCTGCGCCATCTTCCTACCTCCGGTCGCCGAACAGACGTCCGCGAAGCCTACGGGTTCCCCGCCGCACGCCTGCCGTCCGGTCGGGCTGCCCACCGTATCGACCACGTCGAGCGCGCTCGCAACCGAACCCGCCGGCAGGTCGTCCGAGGTGAGCCGGGTGCGTGATCACGGTTGGCGGTACCGGCCTCCCGCGGGCCCGTCGATCATGGTGCGAATGGATGTCACGGAGCTGTGGACGAGAATCGTGCTTTGGTTGGGTGAGCACGCACCGGTGACCGCAGCGGCCCTGCTCCCGCCCTCCCCGCCGCCGGATTTCGCCGAACTGGAGGCGGAATTCGAGATCCGGTTGCCGGAGGAGCTGCGCGAGTGGTGGTCGACCTGCGGTGGGACCGATGGTGACGTCCTCGCCGACGTGCTGCCGCCGTTCTACACGCCCTACAGCGCGCAGCGCGCGTGGGAGGTGTGGAGCGGGCAACGCAAGACCTGGGCGGCGCAGTGGGAACGGCCCGCGTGCGACTACTACGCGGGTTCGCCGGGATCGAGCTACCACCCGGCGTGGATCCCGATCGCCGGGGACGGGTTCGCCGACGAGCTGGTGGTCGATCTGCGCCCCGGGCCGATGCGCGGGTGCGTGCTGGAGTGGGAGCAGGAGGCGGGTCAGGTGCAACGGCCGGAGTGGCGCGGCATCTCGGCGATGCTCTCGGACGTGCACCGCTCGTTGACCGAGGGGGCGCCCGCCGGGCACAGCCATCCGACGGTCACCGAGGACGGAAGGCTGGACTGGCAGATCCGCTGACGCCACCGGTTCTCCGCGCTCCGGTCGGGGGCGCGGGGTTGCCGCCGGTGCGGACAGCTCGTCGAACCACCGCCCATCCGGATCGCCCCGGGTGGGCGGTTCTTCTTCTCTCCCGGACGTGCCCGCTGCCGACCTACTAGTTTGCAACGCCTACTAGTTGGTGTTACTTTGTCGCTGTGCCTGACAAGAAGCCCGACGCGCGGCAGACCCAATGGCTGCGCGGCGTCCTCGACCTGGCGGTCCTGGCGCTGCTCGCCGAGAACGGGGAGGGCTACGGGTACCTGCTGCTGCAACGACTCGCCGAGGCTGGACTGCCGGACATGAAAGCGGGAACGCTGTACCCGCTGCTCAACCGGCTGGCCGCCGACGGACTGCTGAGCACCGAGTGGCGGGCGGGGGAGAGCGGCCCCGGCCGCAAGTTCTTCGCCCTCACCGAACAGGGGCGCGCGGTGCTCGCCGAACAGGGACCGAAGTGGACGGAGTTCGCGAAGAACGCGAGCTCGGTGATCGAACGGGGGACGGGATGATGACGGTGGATGCCCAGAAGTACCGGGACGAGCTGCTGATCGCGCTGCGGATGCACGAGATCTCCGGCGCTCGCGTCGGAGACGTGCTCGCCGAGGTCGAGACGCACCTCGCCGAATCCGGTGAAGATCCGGTCGAGGCCTTCGGCACCCCGCGCGAGTACGCCGCCCGCGTCGCCGCGCAGCTCGACGGCGACCCCGCCAAGCAGTCCCGGCCCGCCGTGCTCGGCGGCGCGCTCGGCACCGCCGCGCTGACCCTGTTCGGGCTGGAGTTCTTCGTCGACGGATTCCGCGGGCCCGCGCCGGTCGTCCTCGCCGACCTGGTCGGAGCGGTGTGGATGCTGCTGCTGATCGTGGTGGCCGTCGGGGCGGCGTTCCGCGCGGGGACCGCGCTGCGCGGCAGGCGCTGGTACCTGGCCGGTGCGGTGGTCGCCGGCCTGCTCGCCATCGCCGGTACGAACGTGGTCGACCGGTTGCTCGGCGACGGGCCCGTGCTGTTCGAGCTGCCGGGCTGGGCGGCGATCGCGCTCGGCGCGGTGCTGCTCGCGGGTGCGGTCCGGGTGCTGGTCGTCGCGATCCGGCGCGGCCGGGTCGTTCCCCCGGCCTGAGCGGAGCACCGGCCGGGTGCGCGGGGCTGGACGCCCGCGCGCCCGGGCGCGGTCCGCGAGATCGTTCCGGCCCCCGATCGTCCGGGGCGCGGGGTCGGCGGGCACCGCACTTCGCGGCGGACGGTCAGGTGCCCACCGGGTGCCAGGTGGTCTTGACCTCGGTGAAGGCGCGCAGCCGCTCCAGGCCGGGCGCGGCCGTCCAGTCCGGTGCACCCCGGCCGGCGCGCAGCACCCGCTTCACGGTGCCCGCCGCCGCCCGCTCCAGCTCCGGGCGCAGTTCCGCGTCCGCGCCGCTGAGGTCGAGCGCGTCCACCTCGCCGTGCGCGGCCAGCCACGGACCGAGCTCCGCGGCCCGCCCGGTCAGCAGGTTCGCCGCCCCGCCCGGCACGTCGGAGGTCGCCAGCACCTCGGCCAGCGTCACCGCGGGCAGCGGGCGCTCGGCGCTGGTCACCACGACCGCGGTGCAGCCGGTCGCCAGCACCGGCGCGAGCACGCTGACCAGACCCAGCAGCGAGGAATCCTGCGGGGCGAGGACGCCGACGACCCCGCTCGGCTCCGGCACGCTGAACGAGAAGTACGGCCCGGCGACGGGATTCGCCGCACCGAGCACGCCCGCGATCTTGTCCGTCCAGCCCGCGAACCACACCACCCGGTCGATCGCCGCGTCCACCACCGCCGCGGCCTCGTCCGCGCCGCGGCCCTCCGCGGCGGCGACGTCCGCGCCGAACTGGGCGCGGCGGCCCTCCATCACCTCGGCGATGCGGAACAGCACCTGCCCGCGGTTGTAGGCGGTGGCCCCGGACCAGCCGGGGAACGCCCCGCGCGCGGCCGCGACCGCGTCCCGCAGGTCCTTGCGGGAGGCGTGCGCCACGTTCGCCAGCGGCGCGCCCGCCGCGTCGCGCACCGGGTACACCCGGCCGGACTCGGAGCGGGGGAACTTCCCGCCGACGTAGAGCTTGCAGGTCTTGGCCACCGCGACCCGGCCGGTCTCGTGCTGCTCAGACGTCAAGGTATGCCTCCAGACCGGCGCGGCCGCCCTCGCGGCCGAACCCGGATTCCCGGTAGCCGCCGAACGGCGCGGTCGGGTCGAACCGGTTGAACGTGTTGGCCCACACCACGCCGGCGCGCAGCCGCTGCGCCGCCCACAGCGCGCGGGACCCCTTCTCCGTCCACACGCCCGCGGACAGGCCGTACGGGGTGTTGTTCGCCTTGGCGATCGCCTCGTCCGGGGTGCGGAAGGTCAGCACCGACAGCACCGGGCCGAAGATCTCCTCCCGCGCCACGCGCATCGACTGCTGCACGTCGCCGAACACGGTGGGGGAGAAGAAGAAACCGCGCTCCGGCAGCGGGCAGGAGCTGCTCCACCGGGTCGCGCCCTCGGCCTCCCCGGCCGCGACGAGGTCGGTGATGCGGGCCAGCTGCTCGGCCGAGTTGATCGCGCCGACGTCGGTGTTCTTGTCCAGCGGGTCGCCGACCCGCAGCAGCTCCACCCGCGAGCGCAGCTTGCCGAGCAGCTCCTCGGCGATCGATTCCTGCACCAGCAGCCGGGATCCGGCGCAGCACACCTGGCCCTGGTTGAAGAAGATGCCGCCGACGACGCCCTCCACCGCCTGGTCCAGCGGCGCGTCGTCGAACACGATGTTCGCGGCCTTGCCGCCGAGCTCCAGGGTGAGCTTCTTCCCGGTTCCGGCGAGGGTCCGCTGGATCTCCTTGCCGACCGCGGTGGAACCGGTGAACGCGACCTTGTCCACGTCCGGGTGCGCGACCAGCTGGGCGCCCACGTCACCCGCCCCGGGCAGGACGTTCACCACGCCGGGCGGCAACCCGGCCTCCTGGCACAGCTCGCCGAACACCAGCGCGGACAGCGGCGTGGTCTCGGCCGGTTTCAGCACCACGGTGTTGCCGCAGGCCAGCGCGGGGGCGATCTTCCACGCCAGCATCAGCAGCGGGAAGTTCCACGGGATCACCCCGGCGGCGACGCCCAGCGGCCGCGGCTCGGGGCCGTACCCGGCGTAGCCGAGCTTGTCCGCCCAGCCCGCGTGGTGGAAGAAGTGCGCCGCGGCGGTGGGGATGTCGGAGTCGCGGGCCTCCTTGATCGGCTTGCCGTTGTCCAGCGTCTCCAGCACGGCGAGTTCCCGGCCGCGCTCCTGGATGAGCCGGGCGATGCGGAACAGGTACTTCGCGCGTTCGGCGCCCGGCATCGGGCCCCAGGTCCGCTCGAACGCGCGCCGCGCCGCCCGCACCGCTGTGTCCACATCGGACTGAGCGGCGGTGGCGACCTCGGCGAGCGGTTCGCCGGTGGCCGGGTTGAGCGTGGTCAGCGGGGTGCCGGCGCCGTCGGTGAACTCGCCGTCCACGAACATCCGGTACCGGTCGTGCAGGTTCGCCACGGCCGCCGATTCCGGCGCGGGCGCGTACTCCCAGCCGCTCATGCGTCCACCGCCACGTGGTGCGCGGCCGCGTAGTGGCCGGTGCGTTGCGTTCGTCGTTGCATCAGCAGATCTCCCAGCAGGCTCGACGCGCCGAAGCGGAACAGCGCCGGGGTCAGCCACTCCGGCCCGGCGACCTCGCGCACCGCCACCAGGTAGCGCATCGCGTCCTTCGTGGTGCGGATGCCGCCCGCCGGCTTCACCCCGCGCGGCTCGCCGGTGCGGTCCCGCCAGTCCCGCACGGCCTGCAGCATCAGCGTCGTCACCGGCAGCGTCGCGGCGGGCGAGACCTTGCCGGTGGAGGTCTTGATGAAGTCGCCGCCCGCCAGCAGCGCCAGCCAGGAGGCGCGGCGCACGTTGTCGTAGGTGGCGAGCTCGCCGGTCTCCAGGATCACCTTCAGGTGCGCGTCGCCGCAGGCCGCCTTCACCTGCTGGACCTCCTCGAAGACCTGGCCGTAGCGCCCGGACAGGAACGCGCCCCGGTCGATCACCATGTCCACTTCGGACGCTCCGGCGGACACCGCGAGCGCCACCTCGTCCAGCTTCACCCGCCGCGCCGAGCGGCCGGACGGGAACGCCGTCGCCACCGAGGCCACGCCCACGCCGGAACCCGCGAGCGCCGCCACCGCGGTCGCCGCCAGGTCCGGGTACACGCAGACGGCCGCCACCGGCGGGACGTCCGGGTGCTCGGCGTCCGGCCGGCGCGCCTTCGCCGCCAGCGCCCGCACCTTGCCCTCGGTGTCGGCGCCCTCCAGCGTCGTCAGGTCCACCATGCCGATCGCGGTGTCGATCGCCCACGCCTTGGCGTCCTTCTTGATGCTGCGGGTGGCGAGTCCCGCGGCGCGCTGCTCCAGCCCCACCTGGTCCACGCCGGGCAGGCCGTGCAGGAACCGCCGCAGCGACCGCTCGTCCCGGGTGACCTCGGCGAGTTCCGGCGGCAGCGCGCCGGTGCGCGGACCGTCCAGTGGTTCGACCATGCCGCGCAGTCTAGGTCAGCGGGGCGCCGACCTCGATCCCTCCGAGAGCCGCACCGGCCGTTCAGGAGTCCTTCGGCTCCCACTCCAGCGTGACGGTGAAGTTGGCCTCGCCGGCGACCGCAGCGGGTCCTGCCGATGCTCGTCGTCCGGCCGCACGCGCCACCCCCGGTTCGCGCCGTCGATCACGTCCGCCGGTGAACCTAGCCAACCGGGTGGTGCGGGTGGTGCGGATTCCCGGTTCGTCCCGGAATCGCAACCTCCCTACTCGAAAGGAGGACGCTAGGTCGTGGGGTGCGGGGTAATCCGGAAGCAGCGCGCACCTCGGCACGGTGCGCACCGGACACCGGTACTCCGGAGGTGGTTCCCCATGAAGGCAGTGGTCTACCGAGAACCGTTCGAAGTCACCGTCGACGAAGTCGACCGACCCGCCGTCCAGCACCCCAACGACGTGATCGTGCGCGTCACCTCCACCGCGATCTGCGGATCCGACCTGCACATGTACGAAGGCCGCACCGCCGCCGAACCCGGCATCGTGTTCGGGCACGAGAACCTCGGCATCGTCGACGAGGTCGGGGACGGGGTCGTCGGCCTGAACCGCGGCGACCGGGTCGTGATGCCGTTCAACGTCGCCTGCGGCTTCTGCACGAACTGCACGGCCGGGAACACCGCGTTCTGCCTCACGGTCAACCCCGGCTTCGCGGGCGGCGCCTACGGCTACGTCGCGATGGGCCCCTACACCGGCGGGCAGGCCGAGTACCTGCGGGTGCCGTTCGCCGACTTCAACTGCCTGGTGCTGCCGCCGGACTCCAGCAAGGAAGCCGACTACGTGCTGCTCGCCGACATCTTCCCCACCGGCTACCACGGTTGCGAGCTCGCACAGGTGTCGCCGGGGGAGACCTGCGCGGTCTACGGCGCCGGGCCGGTCGGCCTGATGGCCGCCTACTCGGCGCTGCTGCGCGGCGCCTCCCGGGTGTTCTGCGTGGACCGGATCCCGGAGCGGCTGGCGAAGGCCGAGGAGATCGGCGCCATCCCGATCGACTTCAGCGCGGGCGACCCCGTCGAGCAGATCAAGGACCTGACCGAGGGCGTGGGCACCGACAAGGGCGTGGACGCCGTCGGCTACCAGGCGCACACCGCCGACGCGGGCACCGAGGAACCCGCCGTGGTGCTCAACTCGCTGATCCACACCGTCCGGCCCACCGGCCGGCTCGGCGTCCCCGGCCTGTACGTGCCCGCCGACCCCGGCGGCCCGGACGAGAACGCCAAGCAGGGGATGCTGCTGGTCGCCATCGGCAAGATGTTCGAGAAGGGACAGGTCGTCGGCACCGGCCAGTGCAACGTGAAGCGGTACAACCGCCAGCTCCGCGACATGATCACCGCGGGACGGGCGGCGCCGAGCTTCGTGGTCTCGCACGAGCTGTCGCTGTCCGAGGCGCCGGACGCCTACCGCAAGTTCGATCAGCGGATCGAGGGCTACACCAAGGTCGTCCTGCACCCGTGACGCCGACCGCGCCGGCTCCCCGCCCCTCGGGGACCGGCGCGGGCGGGATCTGGCGCACATCCGCCGGTCTCCGCCGCCGCCCGCGGTGGTCGCGGCCGTTACTGTCCTCGGCCATGGACGTACGGGTCGTGGACCACCCGCTGGCGAAGTCGAGGCTCTCGACGATGCGCGACGCGCGCACCGAGAACGCGGCTTTCCGCGCAGCGCTGCAAGAACTCACCCTCATGCTGATCTACGAGGCGACCCGCGACGCCGAGGTCGCCGAAGCGCCGATCCACACCCCGGTGGCCCGCACCACCGGCTACCGGCTGGCGAACCCGCCGCTGCTGGTGCCGGTGCTGCGCGCCGGGCTCGGCATGGCCGACCAGGCGCACCGGCTCATCCCGGAGGCGCAGATGGGCTTCGTCGGGCTCGCCCGCGACGAGGAGACGCTGCAGCCGACGCCGTACCTGGAATCGCTGCCGAAGGACCTCTCCGGCCTCCCCGTGCTGGTGCTGGACCCGATGCTGGCCACCGGCGGATCGATGCTGCACACCATCCGGCTGCTGGTGGAGCGCGGCGCGACCGACGTGACCGCGATCTGCACCCTCGCCGCCCCGGAGGGCGTCCAGCACCTGGCGGACTCCGGTCTGCCGCTGCGGGTCGTGACCGCCAGCATCGACGAGCGGCTCAACGAGTCCGGCTTCATCGTCCCCGGCCTCGGCGACGCGGGGGACCGCGAGTACGGCGCCGTGTGACCCGAGCGCACCTTGGACCGGGTGGTACCAGCGAGATACCATCCGGTCCATGGCCATGACGCTGCGGCTGACCGACGAGGAGAGCGCTCGGCTGGCGGAGCTCGCCGCCGCCGAAGGCCGCTCCAAGCAGGAGATCGTGCGCGCCGCGCTCGCCGAGCGGTGGGCCCGGCAGCGCAAGGACCAGCAGCTCGGCGAAGTCGTGCAGCGGGTGCTGCCGCACTACCGGGGATTGCTGGACGACCTCGGACCCGCATGATCGATCATTGATCGGTGCTCGTCTACCTCGACGCTTCCGATCTGCTGCTGCTCGCCACCGCCGTCACCCGCGGTGACCTGGTGGTGCGGGACAGCGGCCTGCTCGACTCGGCCGCGTACCGGCCGCGGGCCGAGGTGCTCGGCGTTCCAGCCTACGGGACGTTGTGGCTGAAGGCGGCCGCGCTGCTGGACTCCCTGGTGCGCACCCGGCCGCTGGTGGAGGGCAACTGGCGGCTCGGCTGGGTCGCCGCGGTCGCGATGTGCGACGTCAACGGCTGGTGGATCGACGCCGACGAGACCGAGGCCCTGCAACTGGTGCGCGACGTGGGGCGCGACAAGCGGGAGGTCGCCGAGATCGCGGACTTCCTGGAGCGCTGCGCCGAACCCAAGGGGTGAGCGCCGGCCGCGTGCCGTTCCCGAGGTGTTCGCCCTGCCGATCTCGGGTGTTTCGCCCGTTTCGTGGGACGCTGGACCGGTGGCTCACCGAGGATCCGCCGTCGCCGCCGCCCTGCTGGGAGGAGCGGTCGCGGGGGCCTGCTACCGCAGCGTCCGCACCGTGCGCCAGGTCCGCGCGCTGGTCCCGCTGCACGAGGCACCGCCGGATCCGGGCGTGTTCCCGGCCGCGGTGACCGTCGTCGTCCCGGCCCGCGACGAGGCCGCCGTGATCGACGACTGCCTGCGCGGCATCCGCGCCCAGACCTACGCCGACCGTGATCCGGCGGCGCTGCGCGTCGTGGTCGTCGACGACGGGTCCACCGACGGGACCGGGGATCTCGCCCGCGCGCACGCCGCCGCGGACGAGCGGATCCGGGTGGTGCGGGTGGACGGCCCGCCGCCGGGCTGGGCGGGCAAGGTGCACGCGATGCACGTCGGCGTCGAGGCGGCCGGGCCGCCCGGGGCGGGGGAGTGGCTGCTGTTCGTCGACGCGGACACGGTGCTCGCCCCCGACCTGCTGGCCAGGCTGCTGCTCACCGCCGACGCCGTGGACGCGGACCTGGTCTCCACGCCGGGCGGGCCGCCGCCGCGGCGCTCGGCGGCCTGGCCGCTGCTGATGCCGCCGGGGCTGCAGCTGATCGGGGAGAACGCCGCGCCGGATGGACGCGGCGCCAAGGCCTTCGCCATCGGGCACTGCATCCTGCTGCGCCGCTCGCACTACGACAAGATCGGCGGCTGGGAGTCGATGGCCGGGCTGCGCAACGAGGACGTCGCGCTCGCCACCTCGGTCCGCGACCACGGCGGTGTCACGCGGCTGGTGGACGGGCTGGACCACGTGACGACCACCGGCATGGACCCGTTCGCGCAGGGCTGGGCGTCGTTCCGGAAGAGCTTCGTGGCCGGTACCCGGCAGTCGGTGCCGGTCCTGCTGGGCGGCGGGCTCGGGCAGGTCGCGCTGTCGCTGGCCGCACCAGTCGCGCTCGGGGTCGGCGTCCGGCGGCGGCGACCGCTGCTGGCCGCGGCCGGGGTGATCGGCTGGGTGGCGCAGGGCGTCGCGCACGCGCACACCGCGCGCTACATGCGGGCGGGGCCGGAGCTGGCGCCGTTGGCCCCGTTCACCGGGGCGCTGTTCGGCGGGGTGCTGCTGGACGGGGCGGTCCGGGTGCTGAGCGGGACCGCGTCCTGGAAGGGACGCCGCACCGGGAGCTGACGCCCGGGTGTGGGGCCGTTCGCGGGGAGCGCCCCCACGGGGGGGGCGTGAGCCGGCACTGATTGGCACAACACCGGTGGGGGGGGGGGGGGGGGGGTTGGGGGCCCGGCCCGG
>NZ_JAIUKB010000017.1:0-17011 GCF_020176785.1 Saccharopolyspora sp. 6V
CTCTCGCCCCCCGTCTGCCGGCGGCGTCGGCCGGTGTCGGCGGCTTTCTTCTAGCTTGCGCGCCGCCCCCGCCGCCCCCCCCCCCCCCCCCCCCCACGGTGGGTTCCGTCAGCGGTCAGTCTTCGACCTGATCCGTTTCGTGCTTGCGGAGGGCGAGTGGCGCGCCGGCCAGGTCCTCTTCGTTGCAGAGCAACTTCAGTTCGTAGTACGGCGCACCTTTGCGGTCGTCGTAGTCCAGGTGGACTGCGATGACGTCCACGGGCTCGCCCAACCAGGACTGCGCTTCGCGCAGCCAGCGGGCGGACCGTTCCAATGCGGTCGGCAGATCGTCGTCGCGGAACTCGACCGGCCGGTAGGGCACCCCGTGCACCTGGTCCCCGGGATGTTCGGGCTGGGGCAGATCAACGGAGACACCGGAGTCGTCGAGTTCGAGTTCGATCGTTTCCTCACTCACCGTGAAAGGGTAACGCGTGGCCGGTGACCTGGTCGAACGTCGGTCCGGTGAGTGGTCGGCCGAGGTCCGGGCAGGCTTGGCCGCGGAGGTGGCGCGCTGGTCGGCCGGTTCCCCGGCGAGGTGCGGGAGGGACGCCCCGAACTCGACTCGACAGTTGAGGGAAGGCGGGTCATCGCCCAGGGCGCCCCGTTCGCCGCACGGGTGCGCGTCCCGGCGACGTAGATCACCATACCGGGTGATGATCGATCAAGATCAACAGGGGGGTTTCCGGCCCTGCCAAAGGAAAATCTGCGCGTACGGGCACGCTCGGGCGCAGATCGGGCAGCGGAGCTGGCCGGCCCGCGCAAGATCGCGGACCCGCTCCCGGCCGCCCGGCCCGGCCCGCCCGCGGACGCGCCGAACCGCTCCCCGCCGCGGAATGCGCGGTCCCGCGGAGATCAGGGCATCAGGCCCGCCGCGACCGCGGCGCCCAGTTCCCAGCACGCGGACAGGTCCGCCTGGTCGGGCGTGCCGGACAGCACCACCGGTTCGGCGGCCTGCCGCCACGACAGGCCCGAGGTGATCGACGCGATGGCCCGCAGCGCGCCCTCGGTGCCCTCGTTCCCGTGCACCCAGCAGCCGAACGGGCGACCCGCGGTCGAGTCCAGGCAGGGGTAGTAGACGGTGTCGAAGAAGTGCTTCAGCGCGCCGCTGATGTAGCCCAGGTTCGCCGGGGTGCCGAGCAGGTACCCGTCCGCGGTGAGCACGTCGGAGGCGGTCGCGGCCAGGGCGGCGGTGCGCACGACCTCGACGTCCTCGATCTCCTCCGTGGTCGCACCGGCCACGACCTGCTCGAACATCGCCTGCATCCCGGGCGAGGGCGTGTGGTGCACGATCAGCAGCCTGGGCATCGGCCCCTCCGTTCGGTCAGGAGTCCTCGCGGACCAGTTCGGTGACGGCGGCGTCCAGCCGGTCGAGGCGGTCGCCGGCCCGCCGCTGCGCCGCCGCGAGATCGCCGTTCGCCGCCTCCACCACCTGGAAGTAGCACTTGAGCTTCGGCTCGGTGCCGGACGGGCGCACCACCAGCCGCAGCCCGCCCTCCCCGGTGATCACCAGCGCGTCGGTGTCCGGCAGCAGGTCCCGCACCCGCACCGGGGTGCCGAGCAGTTCGGCGGGGGGATCGGCGCGGAGGCGGCGCATCGTCGCGGCGATCTCGTCGAGGTCGGTGACCCGCACCGAGACCTGCCCGGTGCGGTGCACGCCGTGCTCGGCGGCGAGCTCGTCGAGCAGGCCGGGCAGGTCGCGCCCCCGCTCCCGCAGCGTCGCGGCCAGGTCGCAGGCCAGCACCGCGGCGGAGATGCCGTCCTTGTCCCGCACCCGGTCCGGGTCCACGCAGTGCCCGAGCGCCTCCTCGTAGGCGTAGACGAGCCCGGTGCCGCTGCCGTCGCCGGAGCGCACCAGCCACTTGAACCCGGTGAGCGTCTCGTCGTAGCGCACGCCGTGCTTGCGGGCGAGGGAGCGCAGCATGGTCGCCGACACGATCGTCGTCGCCACCAGCGGGTCCGGGTGCGCGGCCCGGTCGAGCCCGGAGAGCACGTGCTCGCCGAGCAGCACGCCGGTCTCGTCGCCGCGCAGCATCCGCCAGCCGTCGCCGTCCCGGACGCCCAGCGCGCAGCGGTCCGCGTCCGGGTCGAGCGCGATCGCGAGGTCCGCGGAGACGTCCGCGGCCAGCGCCAGCAGCAGGTCGGTCGCGCCCGGCTCCTCCGGGTTCGGGAAGCCGACGGTGGGGAAGTCCGGGTCCGGCCCGGCCTGCTCGGGCACCCAGTGCACGTCGGTGAACCCGGCGAGCTCCAGGGCTTCTTGCAGCGGTCCGGCGCCGACGCCGTGCAGCGCGGTCGCCGCCACCCGCAGCGCGCGCGCCGTGCCGCGGGGCAGCGCCGCCACCGGCGCCAGGTAGTCGGCCAGCGCCCGCTCGTGCACCGCGTGCTCGCGCCGCCGCGGCACCTCGGCGGCGGGCGGGCTCGCGGCGACGCACCGCTCGATCTCGGCGTCGGCCGGGCCGACCAGCTGGGTGCCGCCGGAGAGGTACAGCTTGTACCCGTTGTCCTGCGGCGGGTTGTGCGAGGCGGTGATCTGCACCCCCGCGACCGCGCCGAGCGCGCGGGACGCGTGCGCCAGCACCGGCGTGGGCAGTGCTCCGGGCAGCACCCGCACGTCGAATCCGGCGGCCGCGAACACGTCGGCGGTGTCCGCCGCGAACTCCGCGGATCCGTGCCGCGCGTCGCGGCCGACGACGACGATCCCGCCGCCCAGCCCCCGCTCGGCCAGCCACCGGGCCACGCCCCAGGTGGTGCGCACGACCACGGCCCGGTTCATGCCGTTCGCCCCGGCCCGGACCGCGCCGCGCAGCCCGGCGGTGCCGAAGGTCGGCATCCCCGACATGCGCTGCGCCAGGTCCGCGGCCGCGTCCGGATCCCCGCCGGTGGCGGCGTCGAGCACGGCGGTCAGCTCGGCGCGCGCCGCCTCGTCGACGTCCGCGCCGATCCAGGCCCGCGCGGCTTCCACGCACCCCGGATCGAGGTGCTGAGTGCTGACCACGACGTCACTCCTTCGCTGGTGGACCGGCCGCAACCGGCTCGGCGCGTGCCACGGCACGCAGATGATCTCGAAACAGCACATCCCGAACAAGCCGAACCGCGACCGCCCGGGAGCGGACCCTCGTCCTGCCACCGGCGAAGCCGCTGAGCCGCCGACCACCGAAGCAGCGGAACCACCCGCGGGTTCTCAGCGGTTTCCTCGCGAGCACAGCGTTTCGGAGCCACCGGTGAGAACGATCCCGCAGCGAGGGGGCCGCTGAGGTTCCGCCACCCGGCCCGAACGCAACAGGACCACCGGCCAGAGCGGGATCAAGCGGACTCGACGAGGGAGCGCAGGAGCTTGCCCATCCGGCCCGCCGAAGCCTTGCCCGCCTCCAGCACCTCCTGGTGGTTCAGCGGCTGCCCGGACAGCCCGGCGGCCAGGTTCGTCACCAGCGACAGCCCGAACACCTCGGCGCCCGCGGCGCGCGCGGCGATCGCCTCGGCGACCGTGGACATGCCGACCAGGTCGACGCCGGAGCCGCGCAGCATCCGGATCTCGGCCGGAGTCTCGAAGTGCGGTCCGGGCAGCCCCGCGTACACGCCCTCCTCCAGCGACTCGTCGATCTCCTGGGCGAGACCGCGCAGCCGCGGCGAGTACAGGTCGGTGAGGTCCACGAAGTGCGGCCCGACCAGCGGAGAGCGCGCGGTGAGGTTCACGTGGTCGCTGATCAGCACCGGCTGCCCGACCGACATGCCTTCGCGCAATCCGCCCGCGGCGTTGGTGAGCACCACGGTCCGGCAGCCCGCGGCGACCGCGGTGCGCACCCCGTGCACCACCGAGTTCATGCTCTTGCCCTCGTACAGGTGGGTGCGACCGAGGAAGACCAGCACCTGCTTGCCCGCGACCGGCACGGACCAGATCCGGCCGCTGTGCCCGCTGGCGCTCGGCGGTTCGAAGCCGGGCAGGTCGGACATGGTCACCTCGGCGACGGGGGAGCCGATCTCCTCGGCGGCGGGCCGCCACCCGGAACCGAGCACGACGGCGAGGTCGTGGTGGGCGGCACCGGTGCTCTCGGCGAGGGCGGCCGCGGCGGCGCTGGCGGTGGCGAACGGGTCGGAAGCAGCAGAAGGAGTCACGACCGCTCAGCGTAGTCATCTCCGCGACCCGCCTCCGCCGTCGACCGGCGGCGGCGATCACCCGGGCGGTTCGCCCGTCCGGCCGCACCGCTCGGTCGAACGGGTCCCGGACTCAGGACGTGATCTGGAAGCCCCCCAGCGCTTCGTCGAACAGCCGCTGGTGGGCGCCGGGCTGGTCGAGCGGCGTGGTCACCCGCAGCACCCACAGGTCGCTGCCGCGAGGCATCAGCTGCGAGGTGGTGCTGCGCTCGGAGTCGGCGACGGCCGGTCCGATCACGCCGCCCTGGCTGGCGGTGTAGCGCAGGAAGCGGTCGGTCTCGCCGCTGACCTCGTCGGTGGCGCCGGTGGGCCGGTCCTCCTCCAGCCGGAAGGTCCCGTGCTCGCCCGCGGAGCGCTCCTGGAGCACGTCCACGTAGTCCTGCGCGGTGGAGCGGTCGCCGTAGTAGCCCTCGAACCGCTCCACGGCGACCTCGGCGCGGCCGTCCGGGGAGATCAGGTACACCACCATGCTCTCGGTGGGCTGGTTGCGGCTGCCGCGGAACACGTCCCAGCCCTCGGGGGCGACGACCTCGAAACCGCCGCCGCCCTGCTGGCTGCGCTTGGCCTCGTCGACGTAGCGGGCCAGCCGCGGCGTGGCCGGCTGGGACGGAGCGGGAGCGGTGATCTCGGGCAGCACGTCGTGCCCGGCGAGCGCGCGGGTCGCGGCGAACCCGCCCGCGGTGGAGGCGGCGAACAGCACCACGGCCGCCAGGCCCAGCACCACCGCGCCCCAGCGGAACCGCCTGCGCGGCGCGGGCGGCGGTTCGCTGAGCATGAACGGCAGGGGGCCGGGGTCGGCGGCCAGCGGCGCCGGTTCCTCGTCGGTGGCGGTGCCGGGGGCGGTGTTCGGCGAGGTGCTGGGGACCTTGCGCACCCGCACCGTCGGCGCCTCCGGGTCCAGCAGCATCTCGAACGGCCGGGTGCCGGAGGGCGGCAGCAGGTCCTGCACGTGGCGGCGCACCTCCTGCGCCGTCATCCGCTGCGCCGGGTCCTTGACCATGAGCCCGGCGATGATCTCGCCGATCGGCCCGGGCCGGTGCGGGGCGGGGACCGGCCCGCGCACCACCGAGGTGATGGTGGCCAGCGGGTCGTCGTTCGCGCCGTAGGGCGCGGTGCCCTCGGAGGCGGCGAACAGCGTCGCGCCCAGCCCCCACAGGTCGGCGGCGTCGGTGACCGCCTCGCCGGAGGCGATCTCGGGGGCGATGAACGCCGGGGTGCCGAGCATGATCCCGGTGGAGGTGATGGTGTGCTCGGAGACGTTGCGGGAGATGCCGAAGTCGCTGAGCTTGATCCGCCCGTCGTCGCCGATCAGCACGTTGCCCGGCTTCACGTCGCGGTGCACGATGCCCGCCCGGTGCGCGGCGTCGAGCGCGGCGGCCACGCCGTCGGCGACCAGCGCCAGCTGCGGGTCGCCGAGCGCGCCGTGCTCGGCGAGCACCGCCGCGAGGCTCTGCGAGGGCACCAGTTCCATGACGACGAACGGTTCGCCCTCGTGCCGGGCCACGTCGTAGAGCGTCACCACGTTGGGATGGGTGACCAGCGCGATCGCCCGCGCTTCGCGCAGCGCGCGTTCCCGGAGCTCGGCGGCCTCGCCCTCGGGCATCCCCCGGGGCAGCAGCACCTCCTTGACCGCCACGGGCCTGCGCAGCAGTTCGTCGGTGCCCGCCCACACGATGCCCATCGCGCCGCCACCGATGCGCTGCTCCAGCCGGTAGCGGTCGGCGATCAGCCGGTCGGCGCCTGCGGCGGCCTCTTCCTCAGTCGTGGGCACCCGCTCATTCTCCATCCCGCGTCGTCGGGTCCGGTCCAAACCCGCCCGTTCACCTGCCCAACAGCGGATATCACTCAGCGTGTTCAGCGGAGTCCACTGGGCGGGACGGCGGTGTTACCGGTAGTGAAGTTTCCCACGTGGCCGGTTCCGGCCGGTAACCGCACCAGGTGCCCAAGATTATTTCGCGCCAACGGGAAAACCCGGCCGACCGGCGCCGTTCGCGGCCCCGGCGGCGCGGCTCGGGATTATGACCAGTCGGGGCGATTCGGATAAGTTGGGCGCGGCCGGGACCACCGCCAGCGGGAGCAAACCGTTCGGCGACCCCGTCACGCACCGCTCGTCGCCCGCCACCCGGCGGGTCGGTGGGAGTGCCCGAAGGCCCCATCGGACCCCCGGTGGGGCCGCGCGATGGTGGGCGCAGCGTGAGTGACGAACAATTCCACGGGGTCGCCTGGTCCACGGTCTGATCACCGGCTCGCCGAGGAGGTGCCCTTGTCCGCGTTCGTCCTCGTCCACCTGCTGGTGGCTCTGGCGTTGCCGATCGTAGCCCGGCGCAACACCGGGATGGCCTTCGCGATCGCCGCCCTGCCACCGGCGGCCGCGCTGACCTGGGTGCTCGCGCGCTCCGGGGCGGTGCTCAGCGGGGACGCCATCGTGGAGGAGGTCCCGTGGTCGCCGCTGCTGGGCCTGGAGTTCACCTTCCGGTTGGACGCGCTCGCGGTGCTGATGACGCTGCTGGTGTCCGGCATCGGGGTGCTGGTGCTGGTCTATTCGATCGGGTACTTCCACGCGGGCAGCGGTGACGCCCGGCGTTCCGCACCGCTGCTGCTGACGTTCGCGGGCACCATGTTCGGGCTGATCCTGGCCGACGACCTGCTCACCGTCTACGTGTTCTGGGAGCTGACGACGGTCTGCTCCTTCCTGTTGGTCGGTCAGGCGGGCATCAGCCGGGAGTCGCGGCGGTCGGCGCTGCAGGCGTTGATGATCACCACGATGGGCGGGCTGGTGATGCTGCTCGGCTTCGTGGTGCTCGGCGAGGCCGCGGGCACCTACCGCATCTCGGAGATCGTCGCGGAGCCGCCCGGCGGCACCCCGCTGGCCGTCGCGGCCTCGCTGATCCTCGTCGGCGCGCTCACCAAGTCGGCCCAGGTGCCCTTCCACAACTGGCTGCCGACCGCGATGGTCGCGCCCACCCCGATCAGCGCGTACCTGCACGCGGCCTCCATGGTGAAGGCCGGGGTGTTCCTGGTCGCCCGCCTCGGCCCGGTGTTCGTCGGGGTGCCCGAGTGGTGGCTGCCGACCGTGGTGTTCGGCCTGATCACGATGGTCTTCGGCGGCTGGCGGGCGCTGCACGAGACGGACCTGAAGAAGCTGCTCGCCTACGGCACCGTCAGCCAGCTCGGGTTCCTGATGGTGCTCGTCGGGCAGGGCACCTACGCGGCCGCGCTGGCCGGGGCGGCGATGCTGCTGGCGCACGGCATGTTCAAAGCGACCCTGTTCCTCGTCGTCGGCATCGTCGACCACCAGACCGGCACCCGGGACGTGCGGGAGCTGTCCGGGCTCGGGCGGCGGATGCCCGCGCTGGCCACGATCGCCGCGCTGGCGGTTGCGTCGATGGCGGGCCTGCCGCCGATGCTGGGCTTCCTCGGCAAGGAGGCCGCGTTCGGCGCGTTCCTGGAGGAGGGCGGCGGCACCGGGTTGCTCATCGACTTCGTGCTGCTGCTCGGCTCGGTGTTCACCGTGGCCTACAGCGCGCGGATGCTGTGGGGCGCGTTCGCCCGCAAACCGGGCGTGGCCCCCACCGGGGGCAAGCAGCCCGGGGCGGTGCTGCTGGTGCCCGCCGCGATCCCCGCGTTCGCCGGGGTCGTGCTCGGCATCGGGTATCCGCTGACCGACGAGCTCGCCGGTTCCTACGCCGCCGTGTACGGCGCTGGGGTCGACCCGCTGCACCTGGAGCTGTGGCACGGCTTCGAACTGCCGCTGCTGTTCTCGGTGGTCGCGGTCGCCGCCGGGTTGTGGGTGCACGCGATGCGCGTCCCGCTCACCGCGCTGCGCCGCAGGCTGCCGAAGCCGCTCGACGCGCAGCGCGGCTACGAGCGGATCATGGCCCTGCTGGAGCGCACCGCCGTCGGCGTCACCGGCCGCACCCAGGTCGGTTCGCTGCCGACCTACCTGGCGATCATCCTGCTCACGGTGGTCGCCGTCCCCGGATCGGTGCTGGTCTACCACGCGCACGTGCCCGCGGACATGGCGCTGCACCAGAACCTGCTGCAGATCCCGCTGGCAATCCTGGTGATCATCGCGGCGATCGCGGTGGTGCGGGCGAAGCGGCGGCTCACCGCGGTGCTGCTCGTCGGCGTGATCGGCTACGGCATCGGCGGCCTGTTCATCGTGGACGGCGGGCCGGACGTGGCGCTCGCCCAGTTCCTGGTCGAGACGCTGACCATGGTCGCGTTCGTGTTCGTGCTGCGGCGGCTGCCCGCGCGGTTCACCAAGGGCGACGCGGCGCGGTCGCTGCGCTGGCCGAAGCTGGCGCTGTCGGTGGCGGGCGGCGTGGTCATCGCGCTCGGCGCGGTGCTGTTCAGCGCGGCGCGGCAGCAACCGCCGGCGGTCAGCGCCGACTTCATCGCGCAGTCCGAGGAAGGCGCCGGGGCCACCAACATCGTCAACGCGATCCTCGTCGACTTCCGCGCGTTCGACACCGTCGGCGAGATCTCCGTGCTCGCCGTCGCCGCGACCGGTGTCGCCAGCCTCGTGCTGGCCTCCCGGTTCGACCGCAGGCGCCGCAGCTCGCGCGGCGCGCAGGCGACGGCCCCCGCGGAACGCCCCGGAGTCGTGCTCAGCGGGAACGGGAACGGGCGGCGCCAGGAGGAGGAGCAGTCATGACCGACCCCAGGATCACCGCCCCCCGCAACGGGGAACGCCCCGGCGTGCCGTGGACCGGGTGGGACGCCCCACGGGAGCGCTGGCTGCTGTCCGGCTTCCCCCGCGACGGCCGGGAACGGGCCGTGCTGCTCGAACTCGCCGCCCGCATCGTGTTCCCGACCGTGCTGGTGCTGTCGATCTACCTGCTGTTCGCCGGGCACGACCGGGCGGGTGGCGGGTTCAGCGGTGGTCTCGTGGCCGGGCAGGCGTTCGCGCTGCGCTACCTCGCGGGCGGCCGGATGGACGACAGCGCGATCATCTCGCTGCGGCCGCCCGTGCTGATCGGGCTCGGGCTCACCATCGCCACCCTCACCGGGTTCCTGCCGCTGGTGTTCGGGCAGGAACTGCTGGAGAGCGCCATCTTCAAGATCTCCGTCCCGCTGCTGGGCCAGATCAAGTTCGTCTCCAGCATCCTGCTCGACATCGGCGTCTACCTGCTGATCATCGGCGTGGTGCTGGACCTGCTGCGCACGCTCGGCTCCGGAGTGGAGGCCGACGCGGCCGCGGCGGAGAGGGGACAGGCATGACCGCGAACCTCACCGTGAACCTCACCATGGCCGTGGTGCTGGCCGCGCTGTACTCCGCGGGGTTCTACCTGCTCATGCAGCGCTCGCTGATGCGCATCCTGATCGGCACGGTGATCGTCGGGCACGGCGCCAACCTGCTGCTGCAGCTGGCGGGCGGACCCCCCGGGCGGGCCCCGATCCTCGGCGACGCCGCACCGGAGCAGATGACCGATCCGCTGCCGCAGGCGATGGCGCTGACCGCGATCGTGATCACCTTCGCGCTCACCACGTTCCTGCTCGCGCTCGCCTACCGCTCGTGGGTGCTGCTCGGCCACGACGAGGTCCGCGACGACGTCGAGGACCGCCGGATCCGGCGGCTGGAACGCAGGCTCGCCGAATCCGAGGACGACAAGGCGAACGAAGACGAACTCGAACGGGAGGCCACCCAGTGACGGTCCTCGTGGCCCTGCCCGTCCTGCTGCCGCTGGCGGCGGCCGGGATGTCCCTCGCACTGGGCCGGTTCGCCGACTTCCAGCGCATCATCGGGCTGGTCGTGCTCGCCGCGATCATCGCCGACGCGGGATTCCTGCTGTACCTGACCGACCGCACCGGGCCCGTCGTGCTCCAGATCGGCGGCTGGGCGGCGCCCGCGGGCATCACGCTGATCGCCGACCGGCTCTCGGCGCTGCTGCTGGTCGTCTCGGCGGTGGTGACCTTCGCGGTGCTGATCTACTCGATCGGGCAGCGGCTCACCGACTACGGCCGGGAGCGCGCCAGCACCACGTTCCACCCGATGTACCTGGTGCTGTGCGCCGGGGTGTCGCTGGCCTACCTCGCGGGCGACCTGTTCAACCTGTTCGTCGCGTTCGAGATCATGCTGTCCTCCTCGTACGTGCTGATCACGCGGCGCACCACCGCCAGCCGGGTGCGCGCGGGCATGACCTACGTGATCGTCAGCCTCACCTCGTCGCTGCTGTTCATCACCATGATCGCGCTGGTGTACGCGGCCACGGCCACCGTGAACCTCGCCGACCTCGGCGGGAAGGTCGCGCTGCTGCCCGAGGGGCTGCAGGTGGCGCTCGGGCTGATGATGGTGATCGTGTTCGGGGTGAAGGCGGCCATGGTGCCGCTGCACTTCTGGCTGCCGGACAGCTACCCGACCGCGCCCGCCCCGGTCACCGCCGTGTTCGCCGGGCTGCTCACCAAGGTCGGCATCTACGCGCTGATCCGCACCCAGACGCTGGTGTTCAGCCACGACCGCAGCTGGACGCTGATGCTGGTGATCGCGCTGGTCACCATGCTGGTCGGGGCGCTGGGCGCGCTCGCGCAGAACGACCTCAACCGGATGCTGTCGTTCCTGCTGGTCAGCCACATCGGCTACATGCTGTTCGGGCTCGGCGTCTACGACGTCATCGGGCTCACCGGCGTGATCCTCTACGTGGTGCACCACATCACCGTGCAGGCGACGTTGTTCCTGGTCAGCGGGTTGATAACCCGGCACACCGGCACGGTGGCGCTGAGCCGGATGGGCGGGCTGGCGAAGGCGGCGCCGATGATCGCGGTGCTGTTCGCGCTGCCCGCGCTGAGCCTCGCCGGGGTGCCGCCGTTCTCCGGGTTCGTCGCGAAGCTGGCGCTGCTGCAGGCGGGCATCGGCGCCGGGACCTGGTCGGCCTACGCGGTCACCGCCGGGACGATCCTCACCAGCCTGCTCACCCTCTACGCGATGGCGCGGGTGTGGACCAGGGCGTTCTGGGGCCAGGTCCGCGCGCCCGAAGCCGACCCGGACCCGGACGACGAGCTCGTCGTCGGCACCGGGAACTCGACCCGGCCGATGGTCGCGGCCACCGGCGTCCTGGTCACCGCCAGCGTGGTCATCGCCCTGGTCGCCGGGCCGCTGGCCGGGGTCAGCGAGCGCGCCGCGGACGACCTGATGCAGGGCACGACCTACCGCGAAGCGGTGCTGGGAGGTGCGCGATGACCACGCCGGCCCGACGGGCGCTGCGCAGGCTGCCGCTGGTGCTGTGGCTGACCGCGGTGTGGATCCTGCTGTGGGGCACCCTCGACCTGGGCACCCTGGTGTTCGGCCTGCTGGTGGCGCTGCTGGTGACGCTCGTGTTCCCGCTGCCGCCGGTCACCACGCACATGGTGGTGCGGCCGCTGTCCCTGCTGCGGCTGGTCTGCTACCTCGCGGTCGACCTGGTGGTGTCCACGGTGCGGGTGTCCTGGCAGGCGGTCCGGTACGGGCCGCGGACCAGGGCGGGCATCGTGCGGGTGACGCTGCTGACCGACTCCGACCACCTCACCGCGATGGTCGCCAACGCGGTCTCGCTGGCGCCCGGCAAGTTCGTCATGCAGATCGACCGGGCGCACCGCATCTGCTACGTGTACGCGCTCGGCATGCGGGCCGGCGGCGAGGAGCTGGTGCGGCGCGAGGTGCTGGCGCTGGAACGCCGCATCGTCCGGGCCGTCGGTTCCGCAGCGGAGCTGGAGCTCGTCGGCCGCATCGAGGACTCCGCCGGGACCGCGGGGAAGGAGGACGCCTGATGGACGTCGTGTTCGTCGTGACCTTCGCGCTGCTGTGCCTGGCGGCGCTGCTGGCGCTGATCCGGATGATCATGGGCTCGTCGACGCTGGACCGCATCGTGGCGCTGGACGTCATCGTCACGCTGATCGTGGCGGGCACCTGCGTGAGCATGGGCTGGCTGCGGGACGGCTCCAACATCGCGCTGCTGACCACGTTCGCGCTGCTGGCGTTCATCGGTTCGACCAGCGCGGCCCGGCTCGTCGAGAAGAAGGAGCCGTACCGGTGAGCGTGCTCGATGTGATCTCCGCGTGCTGCCTGGTGCTCGGCGCGCTGTCCTGCCTGCTCGGCGCCGTGGGGCTGCTGACCTTCCCGGACGTCACCGCCCGGCTGCAGGCGGCGACGAAGCCGCAGACCCTCGGGCTGATCCTGGTGCTGATCGGGACCGCGCTGCAGCTGGACTTCCACTACTCGCTGGCGCTGGCGCTGGTCGCGCTGTTCCAGATGCTCACCGCCCCGGTGCTGGCGCAGCTGGTGGGGCGCGCGGCGTACCGGGCGGACAGCATCCGGCGGGAGAACCTGGTCGTCGACGAGATGGGCGAGCGCATCGAGCGCGAACACGACCGGCCTTGATCGACGTGCGTGCGCTGCGGGTACCGTTCCGCCCGGGGAGGTTGCGCGTGCGCGCTGTGTTCTCCCCCACTCCCGGCCAACGCGGGAGGTCGGTACCGCGTCCATTGGATCGCGGTGCAGCACAGGCAACGAGGGAGCAGTCATGCGCGTCCGACCGGTCGCCGGAGCGTTGATCGCGGGGCTCTGCCTCGCCGGGTGCGGCGACCCCGCGCCCCCGGCCGCGCAGGAGCCGCCGGCCGTGGTCACGCTGCCGAAGGCGATCTCGCCGCCGCCCGCGGGCGCGCCCACCAGCGCGACCCCGCCCGCGCCCTCGGTCAGCAGCACCACGACCGCGAGCAGCACGCCGCGGGCCACCAGCACCCCGGACGAGGAACCGACCTCCGGCGCCGAGGAGTCGAGCACCGCCCCCGACGGCGGGGACGTCGAGTGCGGGACGTTCACCGACAAGGCCGGGCGCGGCCACCGGCTGTTCGCCGGGCGCAGCGACGCCGGCGAGGTCCTCAGCTGCGGGGAAGCCGACCGGGTGATGAACAAGTACTTCTCGTTGCCCAAGGACCAGGTCGAGGGCAGCGGCAGGTTCGCGAACTTCGAGGACTACGGCTGCGCGAGCACCCCGAAGGACCGGGTGCAGGCGCTCTGTTCCAGCTCCGACGGCAAGTCGTCCTACATCACCGCCTGACACCGTGTTGCGACGATCCGGGCAACCTGCCGCGCGCAGCGGCGAGCACCGCCCGCACTGTGATCAAATGGCCTGGTGCGGCGGCCCGTCGCCGCGAAGCGCTGCGTGGAAAGGTGTGGAGTGCTGATGGCACGCATGGGGCGACTGCTCGCGGTCCTGACGCTCGGCGGGGTTCTGCTGTTCTCGCCCGCGGCCGGTGGTGCCGCGCCGGCCGAAGCCGCCCCGGCGCCCACCGCGGTGGTCGCGCAGGCGGAACCGTCCGCGCCGCCCGGGCCGGACCTCAACGGCGACCGGCAGTCCGCGGCCGAGGACAAGCAGCGGCTCGTGACCGGTATCGCCGGCATCGTGCTCATCGCCGCGGTGCTGCTGTCGCGCAAGGCGCGCAAGCGCCCGGTCTTCAGCTTCAAGTGGAAGAACTAGGGATTTCCCTCGCCGAACAGACCGGGAAAAAAGGCAACGCGGTCGGTTTTCGGCATTCTTTTCGAAGATTTCGCGCTATGGCCTAGACCTGGCGGGCTAACCTGTGGGATTTTCACAACTGCACGGGTTGTGCGCGCCGCTCCGGGCGTGCCGCGCGCTCCCGGCGGGACGGTTCGACACTTGGGGTTCGCGCCCCTCGCAGACGTGGGGGGGGGCCGGGAAGCCCCCCGACCGGTGCCGGCCCACACCCTACTCACCGCCCCTTCGCGGAACGTCCGCCGCGGCCGCGGGCCGAATGCCCGCCGCGCAATCCGCTCGCCCCGAGTTCCCGCTGGGTACGGCCCGCGGAATTGCGGTGCGGAAGCGCTCGCCGATGCGGTTCCGCTCGTTTCCGCCGGGCTCGCGGACCGCGAACTCGCCGAATTCCGCCGGGGAAGTTGAAGGTGAAACTTCTACTCCTCGGCTGATCACACGGCACCGCTGAGCGCAATCCGCCGACCGGCTGGCGGTCCGGGGCTCCGACTCCGGGTTCCACCGCGGTCCGGTCGTGCAGGATGGTCGGCACATGAACCACGACACCGCAGCCCGCGACACCGCGCTCCGCTCCGAAACCCGCGCCACCTGCCGGGAGATCGTCCGACGCCACGAGCGCGCACTCGTCGAGCTCGCCCGCGGGCTGCACGCCGAACCCGAGACCGCCTTCGCCGAGCACCGCAGCGCCGCGAAGGTGCGCGAGCTGCTCGCCGCGCACGGGTTCGAGGTGGCCGCGCCCGTCGCCGGGCTCGACACCGCCTTCACCGCCGACCGCGGCACCGGCGACCTCGTCGTCGGCATCTGCGCCGAGTACGACGCGCTGCCCGAGATCGGGCACGCCTGCGGGCACAACATCATCGCCGCGGCGGCCGCGGGCGCCGCGCTCGCCCTCGCCGAGGTCGCCGACGAGCTCGGCATCACCGTCCGCGTCATCGGCACCCCCGCCGAAGAGCTCGGCGGCGGCAAGGTGATCATGCTCGAACGCGGCGTGTTCGACGGGCTCGCGATGGCGATGATGGTCCACCCCGGGCCGGAGGAGATCTGCGCGCCGCGCTCGCTGGCCATCAACGACCTGGAAGTGCGCTACACCGGCCGCGCCGCGCACGCGGCCGCCGCCCCCGAGCTCGGCGTCAACGCCGCCGACGCGCTCACCGTCGCGCAGGTCGCGATCGGGCTGCTGCGCCAGCACCTCGAACCGGGACAGATGGTGCACGGTATCGTCACCTCGGGCGGCGCCGCTCCGAACGTCGTTCCCGCCCGCACCGCGGCGATGTACAACCTGCGCGCCGCCGAATCGGCTTCCTTGGAGCGCCTGGAGAACCGCATCCGGGCCTGCTTCGAGGCGGGAGCGACCGCGACCGGCTGCACCTCCGAGGTCGTGCAGATCTCGCCGGTGTACGCCGAACTGTCCTGCGACGACGAGCTCTCCGAGGCCTACCGCGCGGCGATCACCGAGCTCGGCAGGGCACCTGTGCCGCGCGCCGAGCAGACCGACCAGGTCATCGGCAGCACCGACATGGGCAACGTCTCGCAGCTGCTGCCCGCGATCCACCCGATGATCGCGCTGGACTGCGGCGACGCGGTGACCCACCAGGTGGAGTTCGCCGCCGCCTGCGCCTCGCCCTCCGCCGACCGCGCGGTGCTCGACGGAGCGGTGGCGATGGCGTGGACGGCGATCGCGGCGGCCACCGACCCCGGCCTGAGATCGCGGCTCGCGACCTCGGCCGAAGACCGCCCGGGGCGGACCGGGAAGCACAACTCGGCCGGGCAGGGGGACGCCCCCGGCCCGGTGCGACGGCAACACACGTCGGGAGGCGTGGCGTGACGGTAGTGGATTCACGCGGCCCCGAGCCGCGCAGGACACCGAACGACGGCGGGACGAGCACCGCGGACCCGGCTGCGTGGGCGCAGGCCGAACTGGGCGCGCCACCGTCCGGCGAGCCGATCGGCGGCGACGGCGACACCATGTCCGGCGTGGAAGATCTCGGCTCCGGACGCGGCCCCGCCTGGCTGGATGCCTGGCTCACCGCCAACGCGGGGCACGTGGTGGCCTGGCGACGGCACATCCACGCCAACCCGGAGCTCTCCCGCGCCGAGCACGGCACCACCGCGTTCCTCTTCGAGCGGCTCACCGAAGCCGGGCTGAGCCCGCGCGTGCTGCCCGGCGGCACCGGCCTGCTGTGCGACATCGGGCCGGACGGCGGCCAGCCGCGGCGCACCGTCGCGCTGCGGGCGGACATCGACGCGCTGCCGCTGAAGGAGGCGACCGGGCTGCCGTTCGCGTCCGGCACCGACGGGGTCGCGCACGCCTGCGGGCACGACGCGCACACGACGGTCCTGCTGGGCACGGCGCTGGCGCTCGCCACCGGACCGGAGCTGCCCGGGCGGATCCGGCTGATCTTCCAGCACGCCGAGGAGGTCATGCCCGGCGGCGCGCTGGACGTGCTGGCCGCGGGCGGGCTCGACGGGGTGGAGCAGATCTTCGGGCTGCACTGCGATCCTCGGCTGCCCGTGGGGCGGATCGGCGTGAAGTCCGGTGCGATCACCTCCGCCAGCGACCTGCTGGAGCTGCGGCTGAACTCGCCGGGCGGGCACACCTCGCGGCCACACCTGACCGCGGACCTGGTGCACGCGCTCGGCACCGTGATCACCGGGCTGCCCACGCTGCTCTCGCGCCGCGTCGACCCGCGCACCGGCACCGTCCTGACCTGGGGTGCGGTGCACGCGGGAGAGGCGCCGAACGCGATCCCGCAGACCGGCGTGCTCACCGGAACGCTGCGCACCGGCGACCGCGGCACCTGGGCGGAGCTGGAACCGCTGACGCGGGAACTGGTGGCCGGGCTGCTGGCGCCGCTGGGCGTGGGCTTCGACCTGCAGCACCGCCGCGGCGTCCCGCCGGTGGTCAACGACGCCGCGAGCACCGAGCTGATGTCCGCGGCGATCCAGGAGGCGCTCGGCGAGCACGCGGTCACGGGGACCCCGCAGTCCTCCGGTGGCGAGGACTTCGGCTGGTACCTGGAGCACGTGCCGGGCGCGTTCGTGCGGCTCGGGGTGCGCTCCGGGCAGGCGCGGGCGCGGGACCTGCACCAGCCGACGTTCGACCTGGACGAGCGGGCGCTGCTGGTCGGCATCCGGGTGATGGTGGGGACGGCGCTGGCGGCCTTGACGCGCTGACCTGCGAGAACGGTGCGGTGATCGGGTTTTCACCCGATCGGGATGTATCTGTTCGGGGGTTCGCGGCCTCTTCAGGGCATGACCGCGAACCTGCTCACCGATCCCGCTGATCCGGCGGCCGCTCCCGCCGCCGCCCGGCCCGTTCCCGCCCGGCCCGTTCC
>NZ_JAIUKB010000018.1:0-38735 GCF_020176785.1 Saccharopolyspora sp. 6V
TGCGGAAGTCGTACCGAACAGCCGCGACCAGATCTGCTCCTGCCTCGGCGTGTTGCGTGCTAGTCCGGTCAACAGGTTGTACGGGGTCTCGGCCCAGCAACGAGCAATGCGGTCCGGGTCGGTCGTGGCTCGTTGCTCCCACCCCTGGTGCTGCTCAGCGCAGATGCCGGTGCGAGGACAGGACTTCAACCCGTGCAGGGCGGGGACCTTCCGGCCCGGCTGGAGGGGGAAGACGTGCCAGCCGAGTTCGGCCAGGCACAACGCCCACGCGCGAAGCTGCGTCGTGGCGGTACTCACGCGGCCTCCTTGGGCAGGTCCCGCTGCCGCGCCGGAACGGCGGGGCGGGTGGGCAGGGTGGTGACGTGTTGGGTGTTCTTGTCGCTGTACATGCGGGTGTCGGCGTGG
This sequence comes from Saccharopolyspora sp. 6V, assembly GCF_020176785.1. Lineage (NCBI taxonomy): Bacteria > Bacillati > Actinomycetota > Actinomycetes > Pseudonocardiales > Pseudonocardiaceae > Saccharopolyspora > Saccharopolyspora sp. 6V. Next base: position 406 of record NZ_JAIUKB010000018.1, read on the forward strand.
CCGAGCAGCGCGGGCAGGCTGCTGGTGCGGGCGGTGTCGACGGCGGCGCCGATGGAGACCGACACCGCCAGCGGCAGCCCGTCGATCACGTGGGTGGTGGTGAGGTGACGGCGCAGCTCGCGGGCGCGGAGTTCGGCGCAGCGGACCTCGTCCAGGTTCGTCAGCAGCACGGCGAATTCGTCGCCGTGCAGCCGGATCGGCACTTCACCGGGCCTGCACGCGTCGGCGAGGTCGGCGGCGATCGCGGTGAGCACGGCGTCGCCGGTGCGGTGGCCGTGGGTGTCGTTGATCAGCTTGAACCGGTCGACGTCGAGCAGCAGCAGCCCGGCGAGCCCGCCGCGTCCGGCGCGACGCTGCACCCGCCGGAACACGCGGTTGAGCGCGGCGCGGTTTCCGAGCTTCGTGAGCGGGTCGGTGTGCAGCTGGTGGTGCAGGCGGTGGGCGTAGAGCGCGGCGGCGCTCCCACCGGTGGCGGTAGCCATCAGGGCGAGTTCTGCGAACATGGCAGGTACCTCCTGGTGAGGGGGTAGGGGCGGCCCCGGCGCTTTCTCAGGGCGATGGCGGGGCCGCACCGCTACGTCGTGGGGTGGATCAGAGCGTCAGCTCGGCCTCAGGTGGTGATGTGGCCGTCGGCGCGGGCCTCGGCCAGCAGCTCGTGTTCGAAGCCGGGCGGGATGACCGCGTAGTCGCGGACGGCGGCGAGGACCACGCCGGGCGCGGCGATGCGGTCGGTCAAGTCGCCGCGGTCCACGACCGGAGTGCCTTCGGCGTCGAGGACGAGCCCGAAGAAGGTCGACATGGGCGCGTCCCAGCCGACGATCACGTCGTACTCGGGGCTACGGGCGGGGAGCTCGTGGCGAGACATCGTGAAATCTCCTTACAGCAGGCGAGAGATTGATGGGGGCAGAAGCGTTGGCTGTTCAGAAGCGGTGGCCGCTGCGCTGCGTCGTGGCGCTGAGCTGGTGAAGTGCCTTGTCGACGCGGTGGAACCCGCCGGTCAGGTAGATGCAGCGCTTCACCAGCTGGTGGAGCTGTTCACGGAGGTCCTGGTAGGCGTCACGCTGTTGCGGGGTCATCTCCAGCTCCGGGTCGTCGAGCACCCGGTCGACGCGCTTGCGCAGCGTGTCCGCGAAGCGGTTGAGGTTGATTCCGACGTCGATCGAGTCGCGAAATGCCTCCTTCGCCTCCTGCGGTGAGGCAGGCGCGTGGCGGGCGTCCTTGAGCGCCTTCGTGGCAGTGATCAGGTCGTGCATGGTGGTGATCAAGGCGGCCATGTGCGGTGTCCTCTCGTACGGGGTCAGAGCGCGGTGCGGGTGAGGTGGCGGGCGTCGGCGAGCCGGGCGGCGAGGCGTTCGACCCGGTCCCAGTGGCGGGTGAGCAGGGTGTGTGCACGGGCTCGGGCGGCGGTTTCGGTGAGGCTGCCGGGCGTGTGGCGGTGGGTGCGGCGGTAGTTGAGCTGGTCGCTGCGGCACGAGGCGTAGACCTGGCGGCGGGAGCGGCCGATGCTCTGCCCGGCTTGTTCGGACAGCCACAGTGCTTCGGCTTCGCCTCCGGCGACGACGGCGGTCAGGTAGCCGTCGACCTGGTCGTCGTCGATCTCGGTTTCGGCGATCTCGACCCGGCCGCTGGTGACGTTGCCGCCGTGGTGCCACACATGCATTGCGGTGACCTGCATTCCGGCGACGGTGTGGAGCACGGCGTGTCCGGCTTCGTGTACGGCGGCGGCGAGGACGGCGAAGGCGATGTCGTCGTCGGTCACGGTGGCCATAGCGGGTGTCCCCCTTTCTTCTGCGCGGGCGTGCTCAGGCGGCGATGAGGGCGAGCGTGGTGAGTGCGAGGCCGGTGAGCAGGCAGTAGATGGCGACGGCGATGCGCTGGTACTTGGTGATGGCCAGTACGGAGAGCACGGCGAGGTGCTGGGCTTCGTCGTGGGCGCGGCGGGGCCGGTCGAAGTCGTCGGCCAGTGCGGCGGGGTCGCGCAGGAACGCGGCCCAGCGCAGGAACCCGGAGCGGGCGTTGCCGCCGTTGAGGTTCGGGCGCAGCACCCACAGCAGCAGCACGACCGCGGCGGCGGTGGGGATCGCGGCGAGGGACAGCAGCACGACGGCGGCGGTGGAGACTCCGCTGCGCATCAGGGCGATGACTCCGGCCAGGACCGCGCCGAACAGGCCCAGCAGCGAGGTGGCTTTCGTGTCGCCGCGCTGCAATTCGGTGAGCACGCTGGCCTTGGCGTCGGTGACGCGGGTGGTGAGCTGGGAGCGGTCGGTGGGGGCGGCGATGTACTCGGTCTTCACGGGTCGAACCCTTTCCATTTTGGTTACTCTCCGTATCGTCAGGTGGGCGTGCGGGGTCGCCGTCCTGACGTCAATCAAGATCAACTAAGGGGGTTTCGCGCGCGCACGCGCGCGCTCGCACGTTGGTCGGGAGTGCGGGCCTGTGTCTGACGTCTGACGTCAGACACAGCCGCCTGTCACGCTGCGTGAGGCGTGTCGGTGTCCTCGTGCGGGGTGGCGAGCCGGTAGATGTCGGCGCGGCCGTCCTTGCCGACCCGGTGCAGGAGGGTGCCGGTGAGCTTGTCGAGTTCGCCGGAGACCCACGAGCGGCCGCGGCCGTAGGTGGCCTCGGGGTCCGGGAAGTCCCGGACGGTGAACTGGGTGCGGCCCGCGGCGGCCCTCTGCTCGATGTGACTGCGCAGCAGCGCCACGGCTTCCTTGCGCGTCGGACGGCCTCCGGGGAAGTCCAGGGTCGTGGTGTCGGCGGGCAGTTCGTGCTCGTCGTCGACGGTCAGCTCGGGGTCGGCGAGTTCGGGCAGGTCGATCGGTTCGTCGTCGAAGTCGGCGGCGTCGGCCGGGTCCAGGTTGTCCAGGGACTCGAAGTCGGGAGTCGGCTCCACGCCGTCGGCTCCGGCGACCATCGTGGGCTGGTCGGTGGCCGGGGCAGTCAGGTCGAGGTGGCGGGCGTCGATCGAGTGCATCGCGGGCCGGATGCCGGCATGGGCGTCGATCGCCGCGCGAAGCTGGTCGTCGGTGTGGTCGTGGGTCCGGCCCGGGGTGGTGTAGCGGGCCTCGTCGATGCCGGGTCCTTCGAGGTAGTTGCACCCCGGGCGCCGGTTCTTCCACCGGTCCGGGCGCGCCCCGCCCTCGATGGTGTCCTCCGAAAGCAGGTACCCGGCGTCTTCGATGTCGTTGACCCCGAAGCACCACACCCCGCCGAGCTGGGAGCGCACGTCGGTGGGCATGTTGCGGAAGGTCGCCTTCTGCAACGACAACACGAGGCTGATCCCGGCCGAGCGGGCTTCCTGCGCGATCCGGATCACGGTCTTGGCGTCGTCGAGGACCCGCGGGGACTCCTCGATCCACACCACCAGGTAGGGCAGCCCGTGCTGCTCGAACGCGGCGGGCACCCACTGGTCGTAGCCCCACTGCCCGAGCTGCGAGGCACGGTCGGTGATCAGGCCGGGCAAGCGCTTGACCGCCTTCTTGCAGGCCTTCTCCCCGGTCACCACCTGGTACGGGGCGTCGCCGAGGAAGCCGACCGTCTGCTCCCCCTTGGACGGGTCCATCACGATCAGCCCGGCGTCACGGCGGGTCAGGATCTCGGTCCAGGGTTCCTTGGCCCCGTGGGACTTCCCGGACCCGTTCATGCCCTGCACGCCGTAGTGCGTGGCGTTACGGCCCTGGGACTTGTCCCCCGGGAACAGGATGACCTGCGGTTCGGTGTCCTCGTAGACCCCGACCACCACCGGATCCATGATCGACCCACCCGGAGATGAGGGTCCCGGCCACGCGGTGGGGTTCTTGAGCACGTCGCGCGGCACGATCGTCATCGTCGCCTTCGAGGAGTCGTCCGGATTCTCGGTCACCCGCACCGCACCCTTGCCCAGCCCGAACATGCTGGCGATGCGGCCGGTGGCCTTCTGCACGTCGCTCACCTCCATCTCACCGCGGGGAAGCTGCAACCGGGTCGTGACCCGGTTCGGCTCCACCTGCGTGGCCGCGGGCTTCACCCCCGCCAACTTGACCTGCTCGAACAGCCCGTTCTCTCCGTCTTCGCCGTCACCACCGCGCTTGAGCGCCTTGTAGATCGACCACGACAGCGCCACCCCGGCACCACCGACCGCCCACAGCTCCAGCAGCGGCGTTTCGCCCGGCCCGGCGATCGTCCCCGCGGTCATCCACGCCGCAGTGATCCCGCTCGTGGCGGTGGCGAACTTCCGCGTCAGCGCCGCCCGGGCGCGGGCGCACTGCCAGGTCACCGCCGTGAGCCCCACCCCCAGCAACGACAACCCCGCCGACGCCGACGGCGCCACCGCCGGATCGGTCGCCAGCCACTCGTGCACCCCGTAGGTCACCGGCCACACCGCCGCATACCCCACCCACTCCGGCGCGTACGGCGCCAGCCGCGACGCCCAATGCTTCTTGGGGGTGTAGTAGCCGAACCCCTGCATCTGCTCGGAGACCGAAAGGTCACCGCCACGGTTGTTCTTGCCAGCCATCGTCTTCTCCTCTCCCGGTGGCCTTCTCGGTCCCCGAACGTCGTCTCACCCGGTCACTCGTCGAACTCGAAGCGCCGCGCCCGCTGCTTCTCCCGGGCCGCGGACACCTCCGGCGAGTAGTGCTTGAGGAACGCCATGTAGGTCGCCACCGTCGACTTCGACGCGACCTCGATCGCCGCCGCGGCCTGCTTGAGCTGGCGAGCCACCAACTTCGATCGGACCCGCGAGTCCATCCCGCCGAACTTCGGGTCGGCCGTCTTCACGTACCGCAACGCCGCTTCCAGCTCTTCCGCCGACACGTGCAGCTCGTGGTACAGCGGGTGGAACAACCGCCGCGCGTTCTCGCAGTACTGGCGGATCGACGACGAGGACACGAACTCCGGCGAACCCAAGATTTCCTTGCTCATCAGCGAAAACCCTTCTCTTCAGTGACTACTTCGGACACTCCGCCGAGCCGGTGCTCAGGCGGCGATCTCGGTGGACTCGGTGGCCATCCGGGCCCGTGCCGCGATCAGGGCCGCACGCGCGGTCTCGTAGCGGACCCCGAGCCGCCGGGGCGCTTCCCGGAAGGGCAGTCCGCGCTTCCCACCGGAGCGGCTGAGGTACTGCCGCTCCAGCCGCTCGGCCCGATCAATCAACTCGTCGGAAGGCAGCTCGGCCGCGCTCTCGCTACCGCTTTCCGCCCCTGCCGGAAGCGCTTCCGGAGCTGATGTCCTGGAGGTGTCGTGTGTCCAGTCCGGCCGCACCTCGCAAGCGCGCTGAACTGCACCGGAAACGCTTCCCGAGGTGCTTCCCGACGCTTCCGAACCCGGTCCTGCCGCCGGTGCGGCGGTCGGTTCCTGCACTGCCTGCTCGGCAGCGGCCGGGACAGGGGGGTGGGCAGCGGTGCCGGTGTTATCGGTGACGCTGGCAAGCGCTTCCGGCGGAGGGCTGACAGCCCGCAGAACCGGACGCCGCAACCACTTCGTGCGGGCGAGCTCGACCGTGCTCGGCACGTGCAGCAGCGTGACCGTGCCGTCCCGGTGAACCCTCCCGACAGCACTGTCCACCGCTGCCCGGCGAATTGCGCGAACCTGCCGACGCTCGCGGCGATCATGCCGACGCTCGTTGCGATCCCGCCCGTCGTAGACCGCCGTCACCGGCATGCCCGTACGGGCTGACCGGTACGCCGCGACCACCGAACGCACGGGAGTCCACCACCACCGGCGTCCCAGCCCAGGCGACCCGCACTCCTGCGGCGAACCGGCATCCAACGTGACCTTGATCTGATGGATGACCAACCCGGCCACGGCCACAACCGCCATCACCACCGCGGTGATCACGCTCGTCTCCAGCCCGTGCAGGAAGCTCAACCCCGCCATCGCACCGGCCACAAGCCACATCGCCACCAGCGCCCGGCCAACCGGCACACCACGCCGCCGCTGCCGAGCGATCTCGAACGAGATCACCCAAGCCGCGCACTCGGTCAGCACCGGCAGCAGCCAGCCCACCGGGCCGTAAAGCCTGCCGCCCTGCTCGGCCTGTGCCTGCCACGCCAGCACCATCGGCGCGACGATCACCGGCAACCACAACCCATACGACCGAATACGAGACCACGCCGCCGACACCGCCTCCGCACGCCGCGCGCGCCGCTTCTCAGCGACCATCTGCGACTGCTCGAACCGCTGCTGGCGATCCCGCCGCCGCTCCGCCGACACCGCCTGACGATCAGCCCGCCGACGATCAGCAGCATTAGCCTTACGAGCCTCGCTCGCCTGCACCCAGTCCCACTGACTCACCGCCGACCCCCCTTGCCCCGGCCGCCGTTTCCGGTGCTGATGCGCACCGTGCCGCGGCCCAGCGACCGCAACTCACCGACAACCTGCAACCACCACAACCGGCCCATGACCAGCCCCCACAACGCGCACAGCGCCGTGACTCCGAGCATCCAGCCCAGCCCCATCGCCACCAGGCCGAGCGACCCGGCACCGAACAACACCGGCAGCAGCAGCAGCTTCACCAGCCGCCACCCCATCCGGATCGGCAGCAACGCCACATCCACCGCCGCGCTCATGCCGCCTCACCACCCCGGATCACCCGGAACGGACGCAGCGGCAGCACCTGAGCCGGACGCGTCTGCGAACGGTGGGTGTGAGCGGCGGTGCGGTTCTTCTGCATCCGCACCAGCACCGACCGGCGCTCCGAACGAGCCTTGTCGAGGCGCCGCTGCGCCACCTCGTCCACCTGCCCCGCGTCCTCCGCGTCCAGTACCGCGATCTCAGCCGCCAACACCCGCTCGTCGGCCTCCACCACGGCCGGGTGCTCCGACAGCTCACCGCGCCCCGCCAGCAGCAGATCCTCCGTGCTCGGGCCGGACAGGCCCTCCAGGTAGTCCGCCGGGTACGGGTCCGGCTCGACGTCGCGCTCACCGAACGCCTGGCGCACCGTCAGCGCGAAGTACTCGGGGTCTACCTGCTGCATCAGCTCCTTCGCTCCGGGCTTGTTCGCTGTGGTTGAACCGATGTCGTGCATGAATCTCTCCTCCGACGGGACGCCTGAGCACCGAACGAGTTGATACTGGACCTGAAGCAGACCTGATGTCAACCTCAAAACAGACCTGTTGTCAGGTTTTTCTTGCGCCTCGCGCTTGGCTACACTCCTGAAGCAGGCCCGATTTCAAGCGAGGGGTGTATGGATCAGGACTTGGACTGGACCGCGGTTGGCGAGGCCGTCTCGGAGCGCATGAAGCAGCTCGGCCTACGGCAACGGGACGTCGCTGACAAGGCCGATGTCGGCCTATCCACCGTCCAGGAACTCGCGAACGGCAAACGGCGGGAGCGCAACCCCAAGACGCTCATGGCGATCTCGAACGCGCTGGACTGGCCGTCAGGCAAGATCGCGGCCATTGCACGGGGCAACCCCGACAGCGTCGAGCCGACCCTCGAAGAGCGGGTGTCCGCGCTCGAGACCAAGCTCGCTGAGGTGGTCAGTCGGTTGGCGGATCGCTGATCCGGTGTGGTGCGCATAAGAAAAAGGTATGTGCAGGTCAGTGCGATGTGGACTGACTGCGAGTACGGGTCTTGAAGGGGGTGGAGGCGCTGCGCAGGCGAAGCGACGACATGGAGCTGACTGCCAGTGAGTCTCCCGTCGCGGGAAGGGTTGCCGGGGCGGTTTTGGCCGCTATTCGGAACGAGGTGGGATTGACCCAGCAGGGTCTCGCGGAGGCCATGCAGGTGTCGCTGGCGACGGTCCAGGGGTGGGAGTCCGGGAGGCGACCGCTGATCAACCTGCCGATGGCGCGTTTCGGGAAGCTCCGCCGCGTGCTTCAGCTCTCGACGGTCACGTCGGCGCGCCTGATGGTTCTTTCTGAGGCCATGCAGGCGGACGAGATCTTGTCCGAGATCGGCAGCGAGGACCCCGCTACCCACCCGCTCACGCTCGTAGTGCCCACTCGGTTGCAGACCGAACTGCTCGCCTGGCCGATGACGGGTGTTCCGCCGCGCCAGCTCGCTGGGACGAAAGCTCGCTTGGACGTCGCGAAAGGCGAACGGGATCAGCTCGCCGCCGTCCTGCGCACCGTCGCGAGCCGGGCTGATCGAGGAGTCGAAGGAGCGATGCTCCGCAGGCAAGCGCAATACCTCGTCGCCGAGCACGCCAATTCGGCAGACTGGGTCGCGCAGATGCGGGCCGAAGACGTACGGGCGGCTCGAGACATCCGCGAATGGTCGCCGGAGTGGGCGGTCACCAGGTCGCGGGCGATCAGTTCGGCCGCTACGGGCGACCTGGAACCCCTGTCAAGGTTCATCGAGCACGGGCTCGGCACGGAGGCTGCGGTGAAGGCCAACCTCTCGTACTGGGCCTACTGGGTAGGCGAGATCCCCGAGCCCTGGACCAGCGATGCCGACATGCTCGCCGACGACCAGACCTGGTCGGGCGAGTTGCTGCTCAATTCCCTCCTAGGCGGACTGGAGAACGCCCCGTACCGAGATCTGTGCGCGCACGCCCTGAACGCCCTGATCCCGTTCCGCCGTGGGCTGGACCGCCCCGATCTGCGGCAACGAGTGCTCGCCGCGATCGACCGGTCGACGGCGACGCACGAATTCGCCCGTGATTCCCTACGTAAACTCGATCAGCTCTCCTACGCCTTGAGGAGCACCCATGCCTGACCAGCGGTTCGCTGAGATCATCGCGTTCGCCCACGAAGCCGGGCACCTCAAGCACACACCGCGCACCGGCTGGCTGCTCGGAGGGGTCCGCAATGGCGAGAGCGTGGCAGAGCACTCGTACCGGGTCGCCCTGCTCGCGTACGTTATTGCGTCCTGCGAGGGGGCGAATCCGGAGCGCGCCGCGACGCTCGGTCTTTTCCACGACCTGCCCGAGACTCGCATCGGCGATGTCCCGAGCGTCGGCAAGAAGTACGTGAGCACGGCGAGCCCGCACGACATCGTCAGCGACCAGACAGCTGGCTTGCCCACAGGCCTCCGAGACCGGATCGTGTCCGCGGTGGACGAACACGAGTCCGCCAAGACCGCTGAGGCATCGCCGGAATCCCGGTGCAGCCGGGACGCGGACAAGCTCGAATGCCTGCTGCAAGCCAGGGAGTACCAGCGGGAGGGCTACACCGAGCTCGATGAGTGGGTGCGCTCCAGTGCGGAAGCGGTGAGCACCGCGACGGGCAAGGCGCTCGCCGCCGCCGCGATGGAGGTCCCGCCGGGGGAATGGTGGGGTTCGTTCGCCCGCGCCGTCGGTAGGTAGCCGGAGCTGGCGAAGCGGTCCCCGGCTCCGTGGTCGGGGGCCGGTCAGACCTTCGAGTGGCCGGCGAAATGGGTTCCCCACGTGCCATTCACGGACACGCGGGCGTTTGCTAGGGTGTTTCCGCTGGTGAGAGCCGGTTCGGCGGAACCACTCAAAATCCGTACAGTGTCAGTTCGACTCTGACCGGGGGCACCGCCACTCACCAGCGGAAACAACCGAAGATCTGGATCTTGGTCTGGTCCGCTGGGTGTGGCCTTGGGCGAGCATGCTCAAGGCCGTATTGCTGCGCGCTCAAAGTCCCGCGAGCGCGGCCGGGTCCAGGCGCGAGCTGCTGGCTTCCGGGTGGTCGCGCACGCGGGCGTCGATCCGGTCACCGGCAAGCGGGTCTACCTACGCGAGACGATCAAGGGCACGAACGACGCCGCGCGCGAGCGCGCCGAGAAGGCCCTGGCGGAGTTGCTCAACCAGGTCAACGAAACTCAGCGCCGTCGACCGTCGCGCTCCCCCACGCATGGAGCGAGTGGCTGCGCGCCGGTGAGCTGGAAGAGAGCACGCGCCACACGTACGAGGGCTACCTCCGGCGCACCATCCTCCCCGCGCTCGGCGGGACAGCGGTCAACAAGATCAGTGCGCGGATGCTGGAGAGCGTCTACAGCGATCTGCGCCCGCACCCGCTGCGACGGCACGCCGCAGATCGAGAAGCACGCCCGCGACGGCGAGCACGAATGCGCCGAGTCCGGCTGCAAGCCGCACGAGGCGGATCCGAGTCGAGCGTCGCTGTGGGGAGTGCTGAACCGGAGCGGCGGACAGCACACGACGGCTCGCGCCTGCACGTCACCCGGTGACGTACACGATGATGTCCCGTGACGTTTCGAAAGTAGGGGTCAACAGGATCCTTTCGGCTAATGCGTCGGCGGCCCGTCCTCCGCAGACTTCGGGAAACACGTTGGACCACCGGAAGGTTCCCCATCATGAACGGTCGCGCCCGTCGTGACGTCGGCACCACGACATCGAGCACCGCATGAAGGAAGCGGTACTCGACGTCCTGACCACGCTCCTCGGCTCGCCGTGGTGGTACGTCGCCTTGTTCTCCTTCTCGGCGATCGACGGCTTCTTCCCCGTGGTACCCAGCGAGAGCCTCGTCATCACGGCCGGCGTGTTCGCCGCGAACGGGACGACGAACCTCGCCCTGGTCATCGCCGTGTCGGCGGCGGGTGCCGTTCTCGGCGACCACGTCTCGTACTTCGTCGGGCGGTTCGCCGGGGCCAAGCTGCTCAGGCACCTCCGGACCGCCCCCCGACGCCAAGCCGCGTTCGACTGGGCCAGCGGCACTCTCGCGGAGCGCGGCGGGTTGATCCTCGTCATCGCCCGGTACATCCCCGGCGGCCGCACCGTCACCACGCTGACCGCCGGGATGGTCGGTTATCCGCTGTACCGCTTCACCTGCTTCGACCTGCTCGCGGGCGTGAGCTGGGGTGCCTATTCAGGACTGATCGGTTACTCGGGCGGCATCGCCTTCGAGCGCAACCCGATCCTGGGTCTGCTGTTCGGCTTGGGACTCGCCCTGTCGGTCACGGTCCTGGTCGAGGCAGGACGGTGGCTCTACCGGCGCCGCCGCCCCGAGTCGGACGAAGCGGAACCCGAGAGCTCCGACGCGGTGACGTCCTCCCGGTGAAATCAGTCCAAACCCGCGTCGTGCACCAGGATCGCCGCCTGGACCCGGTTGCGGAAGCCGAGCTTGGACAACGACCGGCTCACGTGCGCCTTCACGGTCGCCTCGCTCATGAACAGCTCCCGGGCGATCTCGGCGTTCGACAGCCCTCGTGCCACAGCGCGGATCACGTCGTGTTCACGGGCCGTGAGCACGTCCAGCCGCCGGCGGAACTTCTCGACCTCCGACTGCTCGGTTTCGGCGAAGGTCGTCAGCAGCCTCTTGGTCACCGTGGGCGAGAGCATCGCGCTCCCGGCCGCGACGGTGCGCACCGCACCGAGCAGGTCCCGCGGCTCGGTGTCCTTGAGCAGGAATCCGACCGCGCCCGCGCGCAGGGCCCGGTGCACGTAGTCGTCCAGGGCGAAGGTCGTGAGCATGATGATCTTGGGCGGATCGGCGCGGCGCTGGAGTTCCTCCGACGCGGCGAGTCCGTCCATGGTCGGCATGCGGACGTCCATGAGCACGACGTCCGGCCGGTGCCTGGCGACGGCGTCCACGGCTTCCCTGCCGTCCCCGGCCTCGCCGACCACCTCGACGTCCTCGGCCGGATTGAGGATCAAGCGCAGGCCGGTACGCACCAGCGTCTCGTCGTCGACGAGCAGGACCCGAATCACGCAACCCCCTCAACCACTTCGCCCCGCGTCCGAACACCGAGGGTATCCCGTCACGTACGCGGCGAGGCCACCTCGTCATCATCCCATCCACGCCCTGACCGCCGTGTACCACGCCACGAATCCGATCCTTCCACCTGACGCCATCCACTCGCCCAGCCCTGTCCGATCCGACGACACAGCACGGAGATTCCATGATCACGGTGCACGACGTGACGAAGCGTTACGGAAGCACGACCGCTGTCCAAGACCTGACCTTCGAGGTAAGTCCAGGGCAGGTCACCGGGTTCCTCGGCCCGAACGGGGCCGGTAAGTCGACCACCATGCGGATGATCCTCGGCTTGGACCGGCCGACTTCCGGCGAGACCCGGATCAACGGCAGCACCTACGCCGCGCTACGCGATCCGCTGCGCGAGGTGGGAGCGCTGCTCGACGCACGCGCGTTGCACCCGCGCCGGTCCGCACGCGACCACCTGCTCGCGATGGCGCGGAGCAACGCCATCCCGGCCGGTCGCGTCGACGAGGTGCTCGACACCGTCGGCCTCACCGGGGTGGCCTCCCGGCACGCCGGGACGTTCTCACTCGGCATGGGCCAGCGGCTGGGGATCGCGGCGGCGCTGCTGGGCGACCCGCACACCGTGCTGTTCGACGAACCCGTCAACGGGCTCGACCCCGACGGCGTGCGCTGGGTGCGCGGCCTCGCGCGCTCGCTGGCCGCCGAAGGGCGCACCGTGTTCGTCTCCAGCCACCTCATGAGCGAGATGCAGCTGACGGCGGATCAACTGATCATCATCGGCCGGGGCCGGTTGATCGCGAACGCACCGATCAACGAGGTCATCAGCTCCACCGAGGAGGAAGCCGCGTTCGTCCGGACCGGAGACGGCGCGGACCGCACCGCCCTGCGCGAGCGCCTCGACGCCGCCGGGTTCACGTGCGAGGACGAGGACGGCGGGGTACTCGTGCGCGGTGCCACCACCGGTGACGTCGGCGACCTGGCGCACGAACTCGGAGTGCGGCTGCACGAGCTGCGGTCGGTCACTCCGTCCCTTGAGGACGCGTACATGCGTCTGACCGAAGGCGACGTCGAGTACAACGCGCCGGAACCCGGCCTTGACGCGGAAGTGCGGAGCTGACCATGACCGACACCACCTCGCCCCGCTCGGCCGCCCCCGGCCGCCGCAGCGCGCTCGCTGGTCCCGCGTCGGAGTGGACCAAACTCCGCTCGGTGCGCTCGACCTGGATCTCCCTCGGCACCTCGCTGGCCCTGGTCGTGTTCTACAGCGTCGTGCTCGGCCTGTCGGTGCGGTCGCTCGCGTCCGCCGGAGGCGCCGAGAACGGCGCGACGTCCGCATTGGACAACGCGACCGTCGGCGTGCTCTACGGTGGACAGTTCGCCCTGCTCACCCTGGCCGCGATGACGATCACTTCGGAGTACGCCACCGGCAGCATTCTCACGACGTTGCAGTGCCAGCCCCGCCGGGGACGGATGCTGATGGCCAAATGTGCCGTGCTGGCGCCGGTGTTGCTGGTGTGGGGCTTCGTGCTCGGGCTTGCCGGAACGGCGGTCGCGACGCTCGCGCTCGGTGAGTTCGCCGACGCCGCCGGTGCTGCCGAGTGGCTGACGCGCAGCGTCGCCGTCGGGGTCTACCTCGCCATGGCCGGTGTCCTCGTCACCGGCATCGGCGCGGCCGTCCGCAGCGTGGCGGGAACCCTCGCCGTGTCGGTGCTCGTGCTGCTGATCCTTCCGATGGGTTTGCAGGCCACGCCGATCCCCTGGCTGGCGAAGGCCGCTGAGTACATGCCGGGACCAGCGGGCATGGTGCTCATGGGCGTCGCCGAGTTCGACGGGTACGCGCCGTCGATCGCCGTGGCGGTGCTGGCCGGATGGGCCGCGCTCGGTTGGTGGGTCGGTTACTCGGTGCTGCGCTTGCGGGATGCCTGACCTGTCAGACCTTGCAGACCGAGCACCAGGTCGCGCACCCGGGTGGCCGGAATCCGGTCGCCCGGGCCGACGATGCCGTCCGGGAACGGGTCCGTGGACAGCAGGACCGGGCCGTGCTCGGCCGAGTCGGGGAGCCTGCCGTGCGAGCCTCGCACCCATCGCGGGTCGGTGGGCACCACGTTCATGGCATAGCGCAAACCGACGCGTTTGCGGGCCAGTCCCGTGAGCGCGCGGACCTTCGCCCACCTGTCCGCGGGGTCGAAGAACAGTTCCGCCGGATCGAATCCCGGCTTCCGGTGGATCTCCACGCCACGGGCGAAGTCCGGGGCCCGGTCCTCGTCCAGCCAGTAGTAGTACGTGAACCAGGCATCGGGTTCGGCGACGGCGACGAAGTCGCCCGCGCGGTGGTGGTCCAGGCCGTACCGCTGTTGCGCCGAACGGTCGAGCACCTCGTCCACGCCGCCGAGCGCGCGGACGAGGTCACGCACCTTCGGCTGGTCCGACTCGTCGGCGACGTGGACGTGCGCGACCTGGTGGTCGGCGACGGCGAACGCCCGGGATGCCCACGGATCCAGGTACTCCATGCCCTCCTGGGTGTAGACCTCCAGCAGCCCTTCCGCACGCAGGGCGCGGTTGATGTCGACGGGCCGCTGGACCGGGGTGATGCCGTACTCGCTCAACGCCACCACCGTCACCCCGGCTTCCTCCGCTTCGCGCAGCAACGGCGCCAGTTCGACGTCCACGTCCCGGGCCGCCGCGACCGCCTCCGGCGAGTCGGGGCCGAACCGCTGGAGGTCGTAGTCCAAGTGCGGCACGTACACCAGTTGCAGATCGGGCCGATGGTGCGCCAGCACGTGGCGGGCCGCGCCCACGATCCACCGCGTCGAGCGCAGGGACGCCGTCGGCCCCCAGTAGTGGAACAGCGGGAAGGGGCCGAACCGCTCGGTCAGCTCGTCGTGCAGGCTCGGCGGGCGCGTGTAGCAGTCCGGGGACTTGCGCCCGTCGGCGTGGTAGACCGGGCGCGGGGTCACCGCGAGGTCCGTGGACGCGCCCATCGCGTACCACCAGCACAGGTTGGCGGCCCGGTAGTCCGGCCGGACCGCCCTCGCCGACTCCCAGAGCTTCTCCCCCGCGACGAGCTTGTTGTGCTGCCGCCACAGGTGGATCTCGCCGAGGTCGCCGAAGTACCAGCCGTTGCCGACGATGCCGTGTTCGGCAGGCATCCGCCCCGTCAGGAAGGTCGACTGCGCGCTGCACGTCACGGCGGGAAGCACGGTGCCGAGCTCGGCGCGCGCGCCACGGGCCCCGAGCGCCGCGACGGACGGCATGTGGCGGAGCTGGGCAGGGGTCATCCCCACGATGTCCAGCAGCAGCACGGGTTTCATCGAAGCTCCTGTCCACGCGGGAGGACCGGGCCAGGCCGGTGCGCGAGGTTCCGCTCGGACCAGCGCAGTTCGGCGGCTATGCCGTCCACCAGGTCCTGTCGATGACGCTCGGGAAGCACGTTCCAGGTGTAGGTCTCGATCTCACGGTGCGGCGTCACACCTCCCGCGCAGGCCATCACGGCATCGAGCGCTTCCTCGATCACCCAGGTCGTCGCGCGCAGCGGCTCGACCGGTTGGCAGTGCAGCGGTACGTGGTAGTGCACGCGCCACGGCCCTAGCCCTGGAAGGGTGCCCACCGCGGCGTCGAGGTCATCCTCCTTGGACACCGCGCCGTCCGGCCCGCGCTCTCGGACCTGGTGCAGGTAGCGCGGTTCCGCGAACTCCGCCAACGACTTCCGCGCCCGCGGGTCAGCAGGGTCCGGGACTTCGAGGGCGGCCGAAACCTGCACCTTGAACACCTGCAGGCCGGCGTCGTAGATCTGACGCACGGCACTCCCCGGGTCGGCGTGGGAGACCGCGAGGTGGCAGGTGTCCAAGCACAGCCCGACGACGTCGGGGTCCACCCGGTCCCACATCCACCGCACCGCGTCCGAAACCTCGTCCAGGACGCATCCTGGCTCGGGTTCGATCGCGAGCCGCACCGGACGTCCACATCGCGACGTTTCCTCCCGGAGCGCGTCCTGGACGCCGTCCAACGCCATGCGTGCCCGCTCGCCGTCGGTGTCGGTCCATCCTTCGCGCCAACCCAACGGGAGCGTCGACATACTGCCGTACTCCGCGTCCTCGTCCAACAGTCCACCGAGGACGCGGGCGCAATCGACGGTGTACCGGGTACGACGAGGATCGCCCCAGCACGGCCGGTACACCGAATGCTTGACCACCGGATCGTGAAAGCCCCGGTACGGGAAAGCGTTGAGCGTCTCGACGAACAGCCCGCGCTCGCGCGATGCCCGCTTCAGCAGCGACACGCTGTCGGGATCGGCGGCCAGCACGGCGGCCACGTCCGCCGACAGCCACAGACCGAGCCCGAGCCGGTCCAACCCGGCCCGTTCCCGGATCGGGACCGCGTAGCGATCCAGCTGGTCGAGCAGCCCTGCCAGGTCTTCGGCAGGGTGGACGTTGGTGCAGTACGAGAACTCGGTCATGGCCGCCCCCCTGCCTCCGCGGTCGCCGGGCGTGCCCCGCGCAGCACCGAGTTGCCCGCGAACTCGACGGGCGTACCGGTGAACGCGGGAAGTTCGTCCAGCAACAGACGGCCGCTCCGACCGTAGAAGTCGACGGGATTCGACCACAGCACCTTGTCCACATCGGACTCGGTGAAGCCGGCTTCGAGCATGGCCAGTCCGGCTCGGTACGTCGTCAACGGGTCCGACCGGCCCCAGTCGGCGGCGGAGTTGACCAGCATCCGATCAGTACCGTACTCCCGGAGCAGCGTCACCAACCGGTGCTCGTCCATCTTCGTGTCCGGGTACAGCGAGAAACCCATCCAGCACCCGGACTCGGCCACCGGCGCGACGGTCACCTCGTTGAGGTGGTCGACCACGACCTTCTCGGGCGCGATGCCGGACTCCCGTACGACGTCGAGCGTGCGACGTGTCCCCTCCACCTTGTCGCGGTGCGGGGTGTGCACCAGTGCGGGCAGGTCGTGCGCGACCGCCATGCCGAGCTGACGGGCGAACGCCTCGTCCTCCTGCGGCGTCATCGAGTCGTACCCGATCTCCCCGACAGCGACCACCCCGTCCTTCGCGAGGTACCGGGGCAGGACGTCCAGCACCGGCAGGCACCGCGCGTCGTTGGCCTCCTTCGGGTTGAGCGCGATCGTGCAGTGGTGGCGGATCCCGAACTGCGCGGCGCGGAAGCGCTCCCATCCCAGGAGTCCGTCGAAGTAGTCGGTGAAGGACCCGACCGAGGTGCGGGGCTGGCCGAGCCAGAACGCGGGCTCGACCAGGGCACGGACGCCGTGGGCGTACATCTCCTCGTAGTCCCGCGTCGTGCGCGAGGTCATGTGGATGTGCGGATCGAAGATGCGCATGAATCGTCCTCGGGTCGTTCGTCGGTCGGGGTGCTGGGAACTCATGGCGTAGGAGTCAGTTCCGGGCGGCCAGCAGCCGGTCGGCGTCCCGGGGAACCGGCCGACCCGCCGCGCGGCGCTCGCGGGCGAAGTCGGTCACCATCCGAGCCAACTCGTCGTCGCGCCTGCGTTCCAGTTCCGCCACGGCCGCCAGCGGAATCCCGAGGAACAGGCACTTGAGAACGCCGTGACGCCATGCGGGCTGGTCGAGGTGACGCGCGGCGAATGATCCCATCGAGGCCGCGATCAGCGTGCTGTCGTTGGTGCGCAGCGCATCTTCGACGAGCGCGATCCCCGCGCCGGCGACCTCGGCCGGGATCACGTGCAACGCACGAAGGACTCCGCGTCGTTCCGCGCCGTCCCCGTACCGGTACAGCTCGCCGAGTTCGGCGGCGAGAACCTCGGTGGACACGACCGCGGCGAGGGTGGTCAGCATCGCGGTGCGTGCCCGGTCGTCCTCCGTCCCGTGCACCAGCCCCGCCGCGTCGACGTCGGCGCGGATCGGCGCCCGCCCGGCGTGCCGGCCTGCGGCGGGAAAGAGCGCTCGGATCGCCGTGGGATCGGCCCGGATCCGCGCCCGCGCCTGCTCGACCCACGCTCCTGCTCCGGAAAGCTCCCACCGGGATGTGGCCGGTTCCCCGCGCGCTCGACGCAGCGCCGTGATGGCCCGCCGTGCGACCGCCGGGGCGGCATGGCTGTGCCGTGGCAGCTCGACCGCCGCCACCCCTCGGTAGCCGACCTCGTCCAGGGCAGCGAGGGTGCCGGGCAGGTCGAGGTCGCCGTCGCCGAATTCGAGGTGCTCGTGCACGCCCGGCAGCATGTCGTCGAGTTGAACGTTCACGAGCGACCCGGCGGCCTGGCGGACGCACGTCGCAGCGTCGACGGGTTCGACCGCGACGCAGTGACCGACGTCGAGCGTGATGCCCAGGTACTCCGGTGAACCGAGCGCTTCGCGCACGTCGAGCGCCTCGCTCAGCTGCTGGACGAACATCCCCGGCTCGGGTTCGAGCCCCAACGGGACCTCGTTGCGCCCGGCTTCGTCGAGGACCTCGGCGATACCCGCGAGCAGTCGCTCCCGCGCCAGTTCCGGGGCGACGTGCGCTTCCCGGACGCCGGACCAGAACGACACGCTGTCGGCTCCCAGCTCGGCACCGATCCGCACCGCTCGTCGCAGGAATTCCACTCGCGGCTCCGGTTCCGCGCACAGCAGGGTCGGATGGTGCTTGCGGCGGGGGTCCAGCAAGTACCGCGCTCCGGTCTCCACCACGCAGCGCAGGCCCAGTTCCCGCAACCGGGACGCGACCCGAGCCACGTCCCCGGGCAACGTCGGCGCCCACGGGTCCAAGTGGTCGTGGTCGAGGGTGAGCGCCACAGCCGTGTAACCGAGTTCCGCGATCAACGTCAGCGCATCGTCGAGCCGGTGGTTGCTGAAGCCGTTGGTGCCGTAGCCGAGCGCGAACCCGCTCATGTCGGGCTCACCTTCTTGCCGAGCCGCCGCGCGAGCGGCAGCGCCGCCGCGATGACGACGGCCACCGCACCCGCACCACGGCGAGCGGCCAGCGCGGACTGCAACGCGATCATGCCGTGGATCCCCGCCGCGGTCGCCGATCGGACTGCGGGAGCGGCGGGGCCGCGCACCGCACGCAGTTGGTGACTCCCCACGAGACCGGCATAGGTCAGACCCGCTGCCGACGCCTGGACCCGGTGCCGGGCGGACGGTGCGGGCGACGCCACCACGGCGGTTCCCACGGCCACGGTGCCGCCGAGCGCCGCGACGGCGATCCCCCGGGACGCTCCGTGGACCTCGCCTCGGGACAGCGCGGTGATGCCCACCGTGTGCGCGGCGACGAGTCCGGCCTCGTACGCCGCCGCGCGCATGCCGGACCAGCCCGCGCCCAGCAGCACGTTCAGCGCGCGACAGGCACCCATGCCGACGGGTGCGGCAGGAGTGTTCTTGAGCACGAGGTCGTATGCGCACACCGTCGCCCCCAACAGCACCGCGATGTGCACCGCGTCCCTGCCTCCGCCGAGCGCCGCGAGCCCGACCCCCGCCGTCAGCAGTCCGGTCGCCGCCGCGATCGCGTGCTCGGCGGCGATCTCGCCGGACGGAATCGGGCGTTCGGGCCGTTCCACCGCGTCCTCGTCGCGGTCGGCCCAGTCGTTCAGGACCATCCCCGCCCAGTAGAACGCGGCCGCCGACGCGGGAAGGAGCCGGCGGCGCCCCTGCAAAGACCGCCCGGAGGCCACCGAGCCCACCACCGGATCGGCCCACGCCGTCAACGCCGCGGGTGCCCGGAGCAGCCGTATCCAGCGGCTCACGCGTCCGCCCCCAGCTCCGCGACCCACCGTTCGAACGTGCGGACCTGGTCGGCGAAACCGTGTTCCTCGCCTTCCACCGGATCCTTGAAGAAGCAGGCCAGTTCCGCGACGGGGCCGCTGAGTCCGGCGGCGTGCGCGCCGGCGAGCAAGCGGGTCAGATCCAGGACCAGCGGTGCGGCGAGGGCCGAGTCGTAACCGGACCAGGTGAGTTGGAGGCTCATCTCAGCACCGAGGAAACCCTCGAACTGCACGTGGTCCCACGCCACCTTGCGGTCGCCGAGTTCGGGCACGTTGTCGATGTGCAACGGGGCCGTCACGTCCGGCCCCAGCAACGCGCCCAGTCCACGGGACTTGGACGCGAGTTTGGCGGACGCGCGGTCGCTCTCGGCGAGCGTCGCGCCGTCGCCGCCGCCGAGCAGGTTCGTTCCCGACCAGGACCGCACCGCCAGCGCACGCGCGGTGAACATCGGAGCGAGCACCGTGCGCAGCAACGTCTGCCCGGTCTTGCCGTCCGAGCCCGCGTACGGGAGCGTGCGCTGACGCGCGTACTGCTCCAGCGCCGGGAGCCGGATGCCCGGGGACGGTGTGAAGTCCACGTAGGAACACCCAGCGGACAGGGCCGCGTAGGCGTAGAGGGAACTGGGTGGCAACACCGCCCGCCCGGGAGTGGCGAGTGCGTCCCTGAGCGCGGCGAGATCCTCGTGCCCCGGTTCCGGCGACAGCGGTGCCTCCGTCGCGGCCACGTTCACGACCACGACCCGAGCCAGGCCGCGGCGGTCCCGAAACCGGCTGATGTCCGCGGCGAGGCGACGCACCGTGTCCTCTTGCGGCTGCGTCGACCGGCCCGAGGTGCAGCCGATCGGGATATCTTCGTCCACTTCGGACAGGTCGTCCGCGATCAGCGGAACGAGTCGCTCGGGCAGCGATCCGGCGGCGGCGAGCTGCTCGGCGCGCTTGCGCAGCGGCGTGTCGACGACATCGTGTCCGCCGATCGCGATGTCGTTCCACTCCGGCACGTCGGCGGCACCGAAGCTCATGCCCTCGGTGACCGATCCGATCGGCGGCACCGCTTGCCGTTGCATCGCGAGCAGACCGCAGATCGCGGTCGTCCCGACCGACCCGCGGGCGCCCACGAGCCACATTCCCACATTCCCGGATCCCCCAGAACCCTGCAACGCCGTTTCCTCCCATGAACCCATTCGCATCGTCCGCTCCGAACCGCCCGCGGACACGTCACGGCGATATGTTTCCTTTCCCAGCACAGCAATCACCTGCGCGCCGCACCACCGCGGCAGATCTGACGGCCCGCCCCAGAAAGAAGATCATCCCAGTACCGCACGATTCCCGAGCGGGCGCGCGACACCCACCGGGACCGCGATTCGTGCCAAACCCAACCCTGCCCGGTCACCCACAACCCCGACATCCGCCGAATGCGAGTAAAAATACTCCGAGTGAGGCATCAAGCGCAGACCAGCGGAGCCTGACCTGGCATTTGCAGCGAGCACTTAAAAACCTTGCTCAGGCGGCACGCCGATCGGCTAGTCTCACCCGTGACCTTGATCAAGGTGAGATCGGGGTGCGTTAGGCGCACGGTCGAGCGTCGTGCGCCTGTCCAGCGGACTGGACGAAGATCCTGGGGGGATCAGACTTCCGCATGAATTCGACAGCTTCTAGCGGCGGACCACGGGGAGACGCCGTGAACGGCCCGGGAGACGTTCCGGGAGAATCATTCTTGAGAATGATCGTCGGTCTGCCGTCCGACGACAGCCGGGAGCGAACTCGTGCGCTGCGATCATGATCATTCGCGCGCTCGGCGGGGCCGGGCCGACCCGCGCGTTCCGTCACGCCGCGCGCGATCGCACATTCGCGATCGCGGACGTTCCGCCGCGTCCGGTGTTCACCTCTCCGGGAATGAGACCTGCCGGATCGAACGAGAAGGAATCATGAGCAGCACCAATCCGTGACACGAGAAATCGTGATCATCCCGGAGAACAGGAGGGCAGGCCAGCGTCCGATGCTTCAATCGGTCCTCTGGGGGAGGCACGCCACGCACGGGGCGCTGCTTCCAGGACCAAGGGTGGATCAGCTCGTGGAAACCGTTCCACCGACACCACGAGTGGCAACCGCACGTGAACGACGACCTGGGGGTCATCCATGCTTCGTATCCATTTTTCGGCGGACGATCTCCTCAGAACGAGGATCGCCGTCCCGCGTTCTCCAGTTGCCGAAATCCTCTTCGCCGCCGATCTGCTGTGGCAGCGTCGAGGCGCCGCCGCGTTCGATCCCTGGCGTTACGCCGTTCGCTCCCGGCTGGGGCCCCGAGCACGTCACCTCACCGAGTTGGTGCGTGCCGTGCGGCCGACCTCGGAACTGTTCACCGAACCACACCCGGATCTCGGACGGGCCGGATGCGTACGCCCCGTGCAGGACGTCCACAAGACCACCGCCGCCGTCCACGAGTTCGGCAGGACCGCCGTGCAGCCTTACTGGCAGCGCCTGTCCGTGCTCCTGGAGATCGAACGCTCGGCTCGCGGGCAGGCCGTTCTCAACGACGGCATCGAAGGACTGCTCCGCAGCCTGCACGCCACGGCGACCTGGGAGCCCCCGTTCCTCCAGATCGCGGGCCGCCCGGCGCGCAAGATCTTCCTCGACTCGGCCGGTCTCGTCATCACGCCGTCGGTCTTCCTGTTCGACCGCCCGACCCTGCTGTTCAGCAACACCGATCCGCACAGCACCCCCGTCCTGGTGTATCCGGCCCCGCTGGACGTGAACACCAAGCAGTTGTGGGCACGCAGCACGTCCGGCGGCAAGACGCTCGGCGCCTTGCTCGGGCGCACGCGCGCCGAAGCGCTGCACGCGCTGCTCGACAGCTACACCACCGGCGGGCTCGGGCAACGGCTCGGCATCTCGGCCGCCGCCGCGAGCCAGCACACCTCGGTGCTCCGCAACGCGGGGCTGATCACGACGCGCAGGCAGAAGAACGCGGTGTCGCACTCGCTCACACCGCTCGGACTCGCACTGCTGAACGGGGACGGCTTCGCCGAGAAGCAGACGTGACCGCGGTGTGGAACGAGCCGCCCGCGATGACCACCACGACAGGCAGCCCAGGAGTTCAACCGTGTCCCAGCCCGTCATCGAGGCCCACCACCTCACCAAGACGTTCGGTACCGTCACCGCGCTCGACGACGTGTGTCTGTCGGTCGACCAAGGCACCGTTCTCGGCATGCTCGGCCACAACGGTGCGGGGAAGACCACGCTGGTCAACATCCTGAGCACCCTGCTCCCGCCGAGCAGCGGGACCGCACGGGTCGCCGGATACGACGTCACCCGGCACCGGGCGAAGGTCTGCGCCCGCATCGGATTGACCGGCCAGTTCGCCTCCGTCGACGAGCAGCTGTCGGGCGTGGACAACCTCGTGCTCATCGGCCGGCTGCTCGGTGCCCGCAAGGCCGAGGCCCGGCAACGCGCCGCCGAGCTCCTCGACGTCTTCGACCTGACCGGGGCCGCCACCCGCCTCGCGGGCACCTATTCCGGTGGGATGCGGCGACGGCTCGACCTCGCGGCGAGCCTGGTCGGCGATCCGGACGTCATCTTCCTCGACGAACCCACCACCGGCCTCGACCCGACCAGTCGGCTGGGGATGTGGGAGATCGTCGAGGCGTTGGTGGAACGGGGTACGACCGTGCTGCTGACCACCCAGTACCTCAACGAGGCCGATCGCCTCGCGGACTCGATCGCCGTGCTGTCCCAGGGCAGGGTCGTCGCGGCGGGCACGCCCGGCGAACTCAAGGCGGAAGTCGGCCAACGCAGCGTCACCACGACGCTGTCCGACCCTGCCGACGCCGACACCGCGTTGCGTGCGCTCACGTCGGTCGGACTTCCTTCGGACTACGACGCCGAACGGCACCAGATCACGACCTCCGTCACCGCTTCCCGTGAACTCGGGGCGGTCGTGCGGGCGCTGGACGAAGCCCGGGTCGAGGTCGCCGCGCTCGGGCTCGGGGAACCGACCCTCGACGACGTATACCTCGCGCACCACCAATCGACCGAACGGGCACAGCCAGTGGGAGTCCCTTCATGACCACGATCCCCGACACCCCCACGCGCCGGTGGCGCGGAGCCGCGATGCCCGCCCAGGTCTACCTGCTCAGCAGCAGATCGCTGCGCGCCCTGCTCGTCGACCCGCGCATGCTGCTGTTCAGCATGTTGCAGCCGCTGATCATGCTCGTCCTGTTCAGCCAGGTCTTCGGCAAAGCGATCACGGTGATCGACCCACCGGGCGGGAACTACATCAACTACCTGATGCCCGCCATCCTCATCACCACCAGCATCGGCGCCGGCCTCCAGTCCGGAATCGGCCTGATCTCGGACATGCACAACGGAGTCGTCGCCCGCCTGCGCGCGCTACCGATCCACCTCAGCTCGGTGCTGCTGGCGCGCAGCGTCGCCGATCTCGTCCGCAGCGCGCTGCAACTGATCGTCCTGCTGACGACGGCCGCCGCCCTCTTCGGCTTCTCCCCGCAGGGCGGTTTCTGGGGCGTGGTCGCGTCGCTGGTGCTGGCGCTGGTCGTGAGCTGGTCGCTGACCTGGGTCTTCCTGGCGATCGCCACCTGGGTGCGCAAGGCCGAGGTGATGCAGAGCATCGGTTTCCTGGCGATGTTCCCGCTGATGTTCGTCTCCAGCGCGTTCGTACCGCTGGAGGCACTGCCGAACTGGCTGCGAGTCCTCGCCGTCGTGAATCCGCTGACCTACGCGGTGGACGCCTCCCGCAACCTCGCCCTTGCGCTGCCGACCGGCAACGGCGTGTTCCTCGCCTTGGGCACCAGCGCAGTCCTGGGAGCGATCAGCGCCGTGTTCGCCGTGCGGGGATTCCGCAAGCCGCTATGAGGCTCCGCCGCTCGCACGCAGAACGCTGAGCTGCCGGATCGTCGGGTAGCGGTAGAGATCGCGCAGCGGGACGGCAGGCACGCCCCGCTCCCGCAGCGCGGTCGTGATCCGCACCGCGAACAGCGAGTTGCCGCCGAGTTCGAAGAAGTCGTCGTCCAAGGTGACCTCGACCCCGAGCACCTCGCTCCACACCACCCGTAGTGCGTCCGCCATCGTCGCCGATCCGCCGCTGTCGGGTGCGGTCCTCGCCGGCCGTGCCGGGTGGGGCGCGGGCAGCCTCTGCTGGTCGAGTTTTCCGTTCGCCGTCAACGGCATCGCGGGGATCGCGGAGACCGTCGCGGGGACCATGTGCTCCGGCAGGAGTCGTGCGGCGCGAGCCCGGATGTCCGAAGTGGACTTCTCGGTCACGACGTAGCCGTCCAGCCTGGCCGAGGCCGCGTCGTCCGGATCGGTCCGGTTGACGACCACGGCCGCCGCACTCACCGCCGGGTCCTCCAACAGGACCGAACGGATCTCGTCGAGTTCGATGCGGAATCCACGGATCTTCACCTGGTGGTCGAGGCGGCCCAGGTGTTCCAGCACGCCGTCCGGCCGCAGGCGCCCCCGGTCGCCGCTGCGGTAAACGCGCTGCCCGGTGTGCTGATCCAGGACGAACCGGTGCTCGGTGAGGTCGGGGCGGTTGAGGTACCGGGCGGCGACACCAGCACCGCCGACGTAGATCTCGCCCGGGACTCCGAGCGGCAACACCCGTCCTCCTTCATCGCGCACCGACACCGACCATCCCGGCAGCGGCCGTCCCACCGCGCGTGACTCCTCCAGCGCGATGCGCCGCGTCACGGTCTGCACCGTCACGTGCACGGTGGTCTCGGTGATGCCGAACATGTTCACCACGCGGCACCGGGACTCGGGGTGCCGGTCGAACCAGCCGACCAGCATCCGGGTGTCCAGCGGCTCACCACCGAAGACGACCAGGCGCGGCGCGACGCCGGCCGTGCCCTGGTCGACGGCAAGCGGTGCGAACGCCGACGGCGTCTGGCTGAGCACCGTGACCCGCTCCCGGCCGAGGAGTTCGAGAAAGCGCTCCGGGTCGCGGGAGACCCAGTACGGGACGACGACGAGACCGCCTCCCGTCGCCAGGCATCCCCAGATCTCCCAGACCGAGAAGTCGAACGCGCAGGAGTGGAACCACGTCCACACGTCCTGTCCGCCGAGTCCGAAGTCGACACTCGTCGCGTCGAGCAGCGCGCAGATGTTGCCGTGTGGCACGACCACGCCCTTGGGCCGGCCGGTCGAACCGGAGGTGTAGATCACGTAGGCCGGATCGGCGGGCTCCCCGTCCTCCGGGAGATGGTCGGCGGGGGGTGCCGCGGAGAGCGCTTCCGGCGAGACCGCCTTCCTGCCCGCACCGGTGGGGAACTCGCCGTGGCGGGTCACCACCAGCGCCAGCTCCGCGTCCTCGGCGATGAAGGCGAGGCGTTCGCGGGGATACGCGGGCTCCATCGGAACGTAGACGCCGCCCGCCTTGAGCACGGCCAGCAGCACCACGGGGATCTCCGCCGAGCGGTCCAGGCACACGCCCACCCGAGCGCCGCGCCGCACCCCGAGCGCCCGGAGCGCGCGGGCCCACCGGTCGGACTGATCGTCGAGTTCCTGGTAGGTGATCCGTCGCGGGCCCTCGGTGATCGCGATGGCTCCCGGTGTCTCCGCCGCCCTGGCCCTGACCCGGTCGTGCAGGAGCCGTGGTTCGGCGCGGTCGAGCGAGGGGCCGGTCCCCAACGCCAGCACCCGTGCCGACTCGGCGCCGAGGATCTCCGCTTCCCGCACCGCACTCGACGGGTGCGCGATGATCTGGTCGTGCACGCGCACGACGTGCCGGACCAACTGGTGCGCGATCTCCGGGGAGACCCAGCGCGGATCGTGGTCGCAGCGAAGCACTCCGCCGTCCGCGCGCCCCGCTGCGAACGAGAGCGTGACCGGGAACGTGGGGGCCAGGCACGGTTCGTACTCGACCGCCCCGTCGTGCTCCGGCTCGATCCGGTCCACGATGAAACCCACCGGCGCGACCTTCGTCGTCACCTGGGCTTCCGGTGCGTCAAGCCCGGATCGGATGCCGTCGAGCAGCGAGGTGACCTGGGTGGCCCCGGACAGCTCCGTCGACACCGCGACCAGACGGCACCCGCCACCCGCCTGCCGCGAAGCCACGACCGGCAGCGACGTCGCCTCCTGCCCGTACCGATCCAGCACGATCGACAGCGCGGCGATCCACGTCTCCGCGGACCCGGACTCCCGCACCGGAAGTTCGCACCGCCCGGGGCGGCTCTCGGCCCGCGTGCCGAGGCCCCAGTCGGCGGGCTCGAAGGACAGCTCCTCGTCCAGACCGGCGATGGGCGACGCGGGACACACCGGCGCGGACTCTCCGGCAAGCGAGCGAGCGGTGTCGCGCAGGTGGCCGGCCGTGTACCGCGCCCGATGGGCGACCAGCACCAGTTCGACCGCGTCCGAGCACTGGAGGAGGACGACCCGAAGCCCGTCGGCGCGGGAAACGCCCCGAGCCGTCTCACCGCGTCGGATCCGCTCAGCGATCGGATCGTCGGCGGAGCCTGCGATCCGCTGCACCCACAACTCGTGCGCCGGACGGCGCGCATCCTGTTGGCGGACCGCCGCCAGCCTCGCGGCGATCGTCGCGTGCTCCACCGAGGGGGCCAGGCGAACGGACAGGGCGTGGCAGCGTGCGGCGTCGGGCCGAGCCTCCGCTCCCCCGTCACCGGCTGCTGAGAAGTCGGTCATGGCGTCGCCTCTCCTGTGGTCCCCGGCTCCGCCGGGAGCGCTGTCTGCCACGTCATCGCGCGGTGAACCCGCCATCGACGGTCAGCACGGAACCGGTCACCTGACGCGCATCGTCGGAAGCCAGGAACACCGCCGCTCCCGCGACGTCCTCCGGCTCGATCAACTGGTTCATCGGCTGGGCCTGCACGAAGGTCTCCTCGTGCTCGTCCACGGGAACCTCCAGGCAGCGAGCGATCTCGGACAGCATCCGCCCCTCGGCCCACTTGTCGTCCCGCACCGAGCCGGGGCACACCGCGTTCACCCTGACCTTCTTCGGCGCGAAGTCCAGTGCCACGGCCTTGGTCAGGCCCACCAGACCGTGCTTGGCCGCGACGTAGCCCGCGAAATGGCGGTAGCCGACCAAACCCGCGGTGGAGGCGACGTTGACGATGCTCCCGTTCCTGCGGTCCAACATGGACGGAGCGACCGCACGGATCATCCGCCACGCGCCGGAAAGATCCACGTCGAGCATGAGATTCCACTCGTCCTCGCTGATGTCGTGCGCGGCACGGCCTGAGGGTGCGGCGATCCCGGCGTTGTTGACGAGCAGGTCCACCGCCCCGAACCGCCCGAGAGCGGTGTCCACGAGCGCAGCCACCTCGCCAGCCCTGCGAACGTCGAGCTCGGAGGTCATCGTGGCCACGCCGTGTTCCGCGCACAGCTCGGCCGTGTGGGCCAGCTGGCTTGCCGAGCCCAGCGGGTAGGGAACGCCGTCCAGGTCCTGCCCGATGTCGGTCAGGACCACGCTCGCCCCCTCACGGGCGAACGCGACCGCGCAGGCCCGTCCGAGCCCACGCGCCGCTCCGGTGATGACCGCGGTCTTTCCCATCAAGCGCAACGGAGTTCCTTCCGGGCGATCGTGCTCAGGTCGCCGACGTGCCGATGGTCCAGGAGCTGCCGTCCGCCTCGGACAGCGCTGCGGTGATGAGTTCCGCGACCGCGCCCACCGAGTCGGTGAGGTACATGTGCCCGCCGGGGAGCTCGACCAGGTCGAAGGTCCCGGTGGTGGCCTTGGACCACTGCCCCGCGTGTTCGGTGTCCACGAGTTCGTCGTCGCGTCCCCGCAGCGAGGTGATCGGCACCGGCAGCGGCTCGGTTCGACTCGGCCGGTAGTTCTCGTGCATCTCGACGTCCGCACGCAGCGCGGGCAGGATCAACTCCCGCATCTCGGGGAATCGCAAGGCCGGATGGTCGTAACCGGCGAATTCCCTCACCTGGTCCAGGAACTCCGCGTCCGCGAGCCCGGTCGCCCGCTGCCGCCGGGTGCTCCACGGACCCGGCGATCCGCTGACGACCAGGCGTCGAAGGTCGATGCCCGGAACGTCGGCCAGCCGGTGTGCCAGCTCGTAGGCCAGGACTGCTCCGAGACTGTGCCCGAACAGGACGACCTCGCCCGTACCTACCCGCTCGATCACCGCGTCCCGAAGGAAATCGGCCGCCACCGAGGCATCCCGGAACGGTTCGGCGCCGATCTCCCGCTCTCTGCCTGGAAGCGGGAGCGGTACCAGGTCGAACGCGGGCTCCACGTGCTCCGCCCACGGCCGGAAGTACGACGCGCCCGCTCCCGCGAACGGCACGCACACCAACGAAGGTCGCGACATGTCCCTCACCCCTCCACTAGGTCGACTGCACGGTTCAGATCAGTTCTCGCCGGGATACCGCGGGCGAGCCCCATCGCCTCCCGCTGCCGCTGGCGGTCACGTCGCGGGGTTCGGTGCCACCCTCGAATCCCGTGCGCTCGACCACCACGACCGCGCCGTGTGCCCGGGGTGCGACGCGCACCTCCGCCGGCCCCCGACCACCGCCGTGGATCCGGCGTCCCCGCCCGTCCCGCACGGTCACCGGGCCGTTGATCCCGTGCCGCAACGTCCAGGCCCGGTCGGTTCCGCTGTGCACGCGCACCCACTCGGTTCGGCCGCCGCTCCGCCCGGCGTCGACACGGATGCCTTGCCGCACTTCCAGGCCGGACACCGAGACGTCGGCCCACCCCGCGGGCACCGCGGGGAAGAGGTCCACGACGTCGCCACGCCACCGAGTCATCATGTCGCGCAGGATGCGGCTGACCGCGTAGCCCACGTCCGGCGGTGCCGCGCCTCCCGCGCGGTAGAGGGTGTTCGGCAGGAACTCCGAGTCCCCGACGCGTTCCGCGAGAACGTGCTCCAGCTCGGCGCGCGCCACGTCGCCGTCGTTCAGCGCGCTCGACATCGCGGCCGCCGCCAGGTGGGAATGTCCCTGCCAGTCACCCCGCAGCGCCGACCAGCACTCGAACCCCCGCTTCCAGACGGCGCGATCGTGCGAGTCCGCGAGGTCGTCCAGCTGGTGCAGCGCGACGAGGTGTGACGGGTGCCGATGCGACTCGCCGAGGGCCACGCCCGCGCCGACCATCGGAGCTCCACCGACGTCCCGATGAGCCCGGACCAACCGCTCGCCGATGTCGTTCCACCGGTCGCCACGAGGGTCCCGCACCCCCAGCAACGTGCTGGACCGCACCAAGGCCCGCGCTGCCCAGCGGAGCAGTTCGAGATCGTAGGTGCTGTCGTGCACGTCGGCGTAGGTCGGCGAGTGCGTCAGCGGAAGGTGGAGCCGCCCTCCGGCGTCTTCGACGAGGAACTGGCCGTAGAAGCCGACCGCACGCCGCAGCGCCGGTCGCACCGTCTCCCTCAGCAGCTCGTCGTCGCCGCTGTGGACGCAGTGCCGCCACAGCGCGGGCAAACCCGCCGCAGCGATCATGTTCCCGGTGAATCCTTCCTTGGACCCGGTGCCGGGAATCGCCGCCCGTGCGTGCGTCGGGGTCGAGGGAGCCGCCCAGGCGCCGTGCCCGTACCCGTCGAGCATCGCCGTCGCGTGCTCACCGCCAGGACGTGTCGCGGCGGCCCGGTACAGCTGCGCCCAGTGGAACCGCTGCACGGTCTTGTCCGGAATCGACAGGAAACTGCGGCGGTAGAAGCTGTTCCACCACGCCCGGTGCGACTCGACGAGCTCCGGACCGTCCACGTCCCGCGGGGGGCCGGCGTCGAGCGAGGCCGTCACGATCCGCCGACTGCCCTGGCGGCGCTCGCACCAGGACACCTGTGCGTCCTCGTCCGGAACCCACGCCGCGCGGCTCTCGCCTTCCGACGGGGTGAGCGAGATCATCAACACGTTCTCGGAACGCGGCACGAGCGCGGCGAAGCGCACGGAGCCACGCGTGGTCGTCAGCGTCCCGGTGAGTTCCGCGTTCCACAGATCCAGTTCCCACCGCGCTTCCGTCGGGGTCCCGGCCAGCACCAGCGCGAGTCGGGCGTCCGGTGCCTCCCAGGGTGTGCTCGCGCCGCCGAGCGCCACGGTCAGTCCCCTGCCGTCCGCGCTCCGGTGAACCTGTCCCCACAGAACACCGTTGCCCAGCAACGGCGCACTCCGCCAGTCCCGAGGAACCGAGTTCCAGTGCAGGTGCGCGTCCCTGACGATCGCCTCGTGCGGCTCGGTCGATGCCGCGAAGACGGGTGCGGCCGCCCAGCTGCCTCCGACGGCGACAGCACTGACCGCCGTCGAACCGCACAGGAAGGTGCGGCGTCGCAACGTGGTCAACACGAACCTCCCGCAGGCGACGTCGAGTCCTTCGTGGACGACGCGCGGGAGGTGACCGCGGAGGAGCGGGCGAACTCCGACAGCAGGTCCGCGGCCATGCCCGCACCACCCGCTTGACGAACACGTCGCGCGTGCGACGCCAGCGCCGCCGCGACGGACTCGTCGTCGCGCACCGCTTCCACCGCGGCGCGGAACTGCGCAGGGGAGGCGTTCGCGTCCACTTCCACGCCGACCCCGATGTCCCGCAGTCGGCGCGCGGTCGTGAGTTGATCGCCCGCGCGTGGTACGAGGACCATCGGGATGCCCAGCGCCAAACCCTCCATCGCCGAATTCATCCCCGCATGCGTCACGAACACATCACTGTGCGCCAACACCTCGGACTGCGGAACATACCGACGCGCGACCACGTTCTCCGGCAACACACCCAACTCGGCCGGATCCGTATGCGACGTCGCCATCACCACGCACCACCCAGAACCCGCGAAACCCTCCGCCACCCGCCGGAAGTACTCCGCACCACGGGTGAACAACGTCCCGGTCGAGACGTACGCGGTCGGGCCGCTGCGGATCCGGTCCCACGGCAGATCCCCACCCTCATACCCCACCGACGAACCCCGCTGAAGCGGCCCCACGAAACGAAAACGCCCATCGAACGACCACCGCATCGGCTGCAACTCCGCGACCACGTTCACCAGCACCAGCGGTGCTCGTGCACCCGGCATCCGCAATGCCGGGTGGACGCGGGTGAGCCCGGTGCGACGCGCGCAGGATTCGGCGATCGGCCCCGTGCGCGCCCGCAACTCGTCCAGGACGACCTCGTCGTTGAGCGCATAGGTGACGCTCAGCGCGACCCAGGGCGTGCCTTCGGCACGGGCTGCCGTTGCTCCCCAGCCCGCCACGTAATCGGTGACCACCACATCGGGATTCCACGACGTCCAGCACCCGCGGATCCGACGGACCACCCTCTTCCGGCTCCGCCGACGCGACAGAGCTGCGACCACTCGGCGGGGCAGCACGGTGCGGCGTGGCTTCCGTTCGGGTACGTGGGCGTTGCCGACCGTCGCGGCGAACTCGGTGACCTCGCAACCGACGTCGCGGAACTCGGCCGCGAACTCGGGGGTCACGGCGACCGCGACGTGGTCGCCGCGCCGCACCAGCTCGGCGGCCAGCGCCGACATCGGCCTCACGTGGCCATGCTGCGGGTACGGGAACACGAGGTAGCGGGTCATCGGTTCGCCGTGAGTTTCTGCAGGGCATCCACCGCGGCGCCGGCTCCGCCCGCGCCCCGCACGCTGGCGGACAGCTCGTCGAGGGTTGCTCGCATCCGTTCGTCGCCATGCACTCGGTCCGCCGCCTCGCGGAACTCCGATGCCGCCGCCGTGGCCGCCACGATCTCCCCTGCTCCGAGGGAGGCGATCTGCCGCGCGATGCCGCGCTGATCGTAGGCGCGTGGTACGAGGACCATCGGGATGCCCAGCGCCAAACCCTCCATCGCCGAATTCATCCCCGCATGCGTCACGAACACATCACTGTGCGCCAACACCTCGGACTGCGGAACATACCGACGCGCGACCACGTTCTCCGGCAACACACCCAACTCGGCCGGATCCGTATGCGACGTCGCCATCACCACGCACCACCCAGAACCCGCGAAACCCTCCGCCACCCGCCGGAAGTACTCCGCACCACGGGTGAACAACGTCCCGGTCGAGACGTACGCGGTCGGGCCGCTGCGGATCCGGTCCCACGGCAGATCCCCACCCTCATACCCCACCGACGAACCCCGCTGAAGCGGCCCCACGAAACGAAAACGCCCATCGAACGACCACCGCATCGGCTGCAACTCCGCGACCACGTTCACCAGCGCCATGGCCGCGTGCGCGGTGACGCGACGGCGGAGTCCGGGCTGGATGCGGGCGATACCGGACCACCTGGCGAGGGTCTTCATCCGGGGGCCGAACTTGCGGTCCACATCGGACAGGAGGATTTCCTCGCTCAGGGCGTAGGTCACGTAGAAGGACACGAACGGGACGTCGTTGGCCTCGGCCGCCTTGATCCCCCAGATCGCCATGATGTCGGTGACCACGGCGTCCGGATTCAAGTCCTCGACCACGCGGCCGAGGACTTCGGTGAGCCGGAACCGCTCCGCGACGATGTCCCACGCCCTGCGCAACCCGCCGAGTTTGTAGCGCAGGTCCTGCTGTTCGGGGATGCGTTCACGAGCCCGGATGTCCAGCTCCACGATCGCACAGCCGGCCGCGGCGAAAGGTTCGGCGAAGCCGGCGCTCACCGCGACGGTGACCGGCTCGCCCCGACGCACGAGTTCCTCCGCCACGGCGACCATCGGGTTGACGTGGCCGTGCAGCGGGAACGGGACGAGCAGGTAACCGCTCATGCCGCGTCCAGGTAGTGCCGGTACGAGTCGAGGGTGCCGCCCCACTCGGCGGCCAGCGCCGGGTCGGCCACGGCCACCAGGTCCAGACAGGTCCGCACCGTCGCCGCCACGTCGGTCGGCGTTCCCGGCACCGGTGCCGCGACGAGGTCGTGCAGCGCGGTGCGGCACGCCCGTCCCAACGGGGTGACCGCGAGTTCGCCGTCGAGATCCGCCCACCGCCTGCGGGACTCGGGCAGGCCGAGCACCGCGGCGACCAGTTGGGCCAGCGTCTCCCGCACCTCGACCACACGTCCGTAGCCACGCAGGTAGCCGCTGACGCCGAGCTCGTCGCGGAGGGTGTGCAGGCGCACGAGCAACTCGCAGAGCAGACCTGCCGCCGTCGGCGGTCGATCCGTGAGCGCCTCGGCCGTCACCCCGGATGCGGAGTCGACCCCCGCCGTGACTTGATCCGCCACGTACAGCGGGCAGCTCGGCTCCCGCGATTCGACCGCCTCGGCCAGTCCGCCGCCGACGAGGCGCACCCGCAATCGGTGCAGCCGCCCGGCGTGCGGGGCCAGGTAGAGCGAATCGACGCTGGTGGTCGCACCGTCCGCGTTCTCCCGCCAACCCGGCAACAGCGTCCCGACCCCGTGCGTCATCAGGTCGTCGAGCACGAGGGCGAAGAGGGCGAGGCAGTCGTCGTCCACCACCACGACGAGCTCGATCTCGCCCGCCCCGTGCAGGTCGGCTACCCGCCCACCGGTGAGCGCGATGCGGCGGACGCGAGGACTGCTCGACAACGCGTCCACCACCACTTCCAGCAGTGGTCGGATCGTCGGCGGGCTGGACTCCGCGAGGTCGCTGATCAACGAGGTGCTCACGCCTACTCCTAGCGAGGATCTGACGGGGAATGATCGGTTGCCGTGGTGGGAAGATCAGGCGAGGCCGAGCATGACCTTCTTCGTGTCCTGCCAGGCCGCGACCTGGGACTCGTCGCCGAACCGCCGGTGGGCTTCGAGGATCAGGTCGTACACGGTGCCTTCCGGCATGGCGTAGCTGTAGAACAGGCGCAGCAGGGATTGCTCGGCCACCCGCCCGTAGCCCAAGGTGAGCAGTTGCACCGCGCGGTCCAGGTGTCCTTCCAGCACGTCGTCTTCCGGCTCCGGCAACACCTGGACGTCCTGCTGCGTGAGGTGGATGTTCTCGGTGAAACGGCGGAACGCGTCGTCGGCGTAGCAATCCATGATCAAGTGGACCCGGTCCGGCCCGGTCAGGTTGCACGCACCGTGCGCATGGGTCGGGACGAGTCGCCAGATGCCGCCGTAGCCGAGATGCACCTTCGCCCCGCCGGTCACGAGTGCCGACGAACGGTTGGTGCGCAGCGGGATGTGCAGCCGATGCCGCTCTACATCGGACAGCTCCTCGTAGTCTCGGTGTTCCCAGAGGAACGAGTTGGACGACAGCCGCGCGATCCGCACCCACATGTAGCTGAGCCCGAAGGACCGCAGCAGCTCCCGAGTGGCGGGCATCCGCTTCAACAGCGTGGTTTCCTGCGGCTCGCAGTCACGGATGGTGAGATCGTTCGGATCACCGCTCTCGTTGTACAACGACAGCGTCAGCCACCCACCGCTCTGGTACTCGCCGTATTCCAGTCCCCACTCGTCGGGCACGCTCACCCCTTCACGGCTGGCGCGCTGGAGCAATGACGGGTCGAGGTCACCGATCCTGCCGACCTGTCTGGTCAATGCGGCTACGTCCATCATCGAAAAACGTCTTCCCTCCACGCGGCGTCGGGCAACGCGCCCATCAAGGCGGTGAGTCGGCTCACCGCGAGGAAGGCGGAATTCGCCCCCCAGCGTCCCTAAAACCCCTGGCGCAGCAGGATTTTGACGCCTGCACGACCTCACTGGATCGCACGTTAGCACTGTCCGCGACCGCAGTCGCCGCCATTAAGTCCGGGCGAAATTCCCCTTGTCCGGCGGAATCAACAGGCCGACCGAAAGAACTCCACAATAGACTTGTTCACTGTTTCGGGAACCTCCAGATAACCGTAGTGACCCGCGTCCGCCACGCATTCGTAGGTCGCTCCAGGAATGATCTCGGCGAGTTCTCTGCCGTGCCGCGCGGGCGTCAAGAGGTCGTCGGAGAACGACACGACGTGGCATCGGACCTCGATCGCGCGGTATGCCTCCAACCGGTCCGGCATCGGTTCCAGGGCCAGCTGAGCCAACTCGCCGGGACCCGGCGGTGGCGCCAGTTCCAGCAGGTCGAGCCAGTCCGCGGCGTCCTGGTCCCGGGCCAGGGTCGCCGGTGACAGGACTTGCATCGCTTGCGTCACGGCCGAGTAGGACGACGGAATGACCGCGCCCGAACGGTGCAGCTCACGAGTCGCGGTCGACAACGCAGCCCGAAACCTGTCGGTACGCCCTCTGGTCGCCATCAGAACCGCCTGCCGGACCAGGTCCGGTCGCGCGAGCACGAGTTCCTGTGCGATGTAGGAACCCATTGACGTGCCGACCACGCGCACCGATTCCAGGCCCAGGTGCTCGATGAGTCCGACGACGTCACCCACCATGTCCCGCACCGTGAAACCGTCCGCGCACAGGTCGCTGGGGGCGATGCCCCGGTTGTCGAACGTCACGACGCGGTAGCCCGCGGCGCGCAGGGCGGGCACCTGGTGCAAGTGCCAGGCGCGGCCCCGTCCGCCGCTTCCCATGATGAGCAGCACCGGTTCGCCCACGCCGAACTCGTCGTAATGCAGGCGCACGCCGTTCACCGACGCGAAAGGCATCCGCTCTCCTCACTCGTCACCCGGCAGCCCGGGTCATCTCCGCTACCGGCCGAGGAGCTCGACCCGCAGTTCCGGGGAGTTGGCGATCTCCTGCTCGCTGAACCGGTCGGTCACCCACTGGCCGGCGGAGTACAACTCGGTCTGGTCCGCGTAGTGGGGCGAGGTCGGATCGGTCGACTGCGAGTAGGTCATCAGAGTCGAGGCCTTCGGGCTCCCGGCACTCCCGAACTCCACCACCTGGACGAAGCTCGATCCGTGGGCGACCTCGGTGTTGCCCTGCCCGGGATCCCACTCGGGTGTGATGACGTTGAGGACGCCCAACTCCCCCGGTCCGCCGTGGATCCCGATCTCCGCACCGTTGCGGGTCACCTGCTGGTGGTCACCGAGCGGAGCGTCCAACGGGATACCGGCGTTCCGGAGTTCGACCGCCGCGTCGCCGAACGCACGGTGCACGGCGGGATCGCCGGTCTTGAGCGTGTTCGGGGTGTGCACCGGATCGGCGGGGTCGAACCCGACCTGCCACGGCCCGCCCTCGACCGACCCCAGGGCACGGACGAAGCGTTCGAACAGCAGCGAACCCCGGCTGTCGAGCCGGTACGTGTGGTCCCACTTCGCCACCGCATCGCAGGCGGCCGATACGTCGACCGACCCTGAGCTGGATGGTGCTCGGCCACCCGGGAACGACTCGCACATGTCGGCGGTATCCGCTGCCGCCAGCACCGCCACCCTGCTGCGGTCGGCGAACAGCATGTCCTTCATCGTCTCGTGCGAGAATCCCTCGCCCGGCAACCCGTCTTCGCCCGCAAGGCGTTCCCGCACCGACTCGATCGCCTCCCTGGTCCGAGCCGAGCGCTCGGTCCCGACATCACCGATGGTGCGCGGGTAGTCCACCAGCGGCTGCTCCAGGTTCGTCAGCCACGGGCTGTCGTTGGCATTGAGCACGTAGTCACGACGCACCATCTCGGGAAGCGCGCCGGGACCGAAGATGCCGGGTTGCACGGCATCCTCGTCGCTGCCCCAGGCGCAGTCACCCCGTCCTCCGTCGAGAACCGAGATACCGCTCAGCGCGAAGATCTGCGCGCCCAGCGGAGTGCTGCACTTCTCCGCGAGTTCGTCGGTGACGTGCGGAGCCACCTGGACGTCGGAGTAGAGCACGTCTCCCCTCCGGTCGGCGGCGATCGTGTTCAACCACGGCAGGCTCTGGTTGTCGGCAAGGGCTCTCGACATGTCCGCCGTGCTCTCCGCCGTACCGAAGTCGAGCCACGTGTTGAGCGTGCGGAGGTTGGTGACGTTGGGGTCGCGCACCGCGTGCGCGGTCGTCTCCCACGGCAGCGGGGAACCGCCCGCACCCGCGATCACCGGGCCGTAACGGGTCGACCACAGCGTCCGCTCGACGGTGTCGGTGCCACCGTCGGTGTTGCGCACCTCGACCCGGACGGTGCGGCCGGTCATCTCCTCCCGCTTTCCGTCCACCTGGTACGCGGTGGGTTCGCCCGGAACCAGCGGAACCTCGTAGAGCCCCATCGTCGCCGCCGTGGAGACCGTGTGACTCCACGCGATCTCGTCGTTGTGTCCGATGAGGACACTGGGAATCCCGAGCAGGGAGGCGCCGGATACGTTGAGTTCACCGGGAATGGTGAGGTGCGCCTGCCAGAAGCGGTTCGGTCCGTGCCAGGGGTAGTGCGGATTGCCCAGCAGCACGCTCTGCCCGGACCGGGTGGCGTCCTTGCCTGCCGCGATCGCGTTGCTCGCTTTGGGCCGCACTCCGTCTCCAGCACCGAGCCCCTTGAGCACGGCACCTACGTCGTGCGGCACGTCCGCCGACCGCCCCCGCGTCCCCGGAGGTTGCGCGTTGACGATGTCTCCCGCCAGCCTGCCCAGCCCGGACGAGGTGCTCACGTCGTAGACGTGCCGGTACACGTCGAGTTCGGAGATCGGGCGCACCCAGGCCGCACCCGCGCACGCGGGGTCGGTGATGCCGTCGGCACCCGTCTCCTCCAGGTACCGGTTGAACCCGCCGACGTATCCGCGCACCATCTCCACGATTTCGGGTTTCGGGCCGAGCGGCGGTTGCTGACCGGACACCTTCTCCACGACCCCGCTGTCGTTCACTCCCTGGTAGTAGAGGTCGCTGTCGAGGCTGTTGTCGACGCTGGCGAGACCCTCGTTCGGCGGCGCGTCCGGGCCGAGGTGCCGGGAGCGCTCGGCCCGGAGGGTCATGTACACGTCGGACAGGGCGCAGAGGTTGTCCTTCGCCGACGCGTAGCCGTAGCCGTAGCCGAGTCCGGTGTAGTCCTCGGCGAGGATGTGCGGAATCCCGTGCTCGGTGTAGCGCACGACGGCCTCGGCACCGGCGGGCACGACTGCGGCCGAGGCCGACATGCCACCCGACCCCACCGTCATGAGCAAGACCGTTGCGGAGGCCGCGAGTGCGCGCGCACCGCGACGGAGGCGGGTGCGGGTCATGTCAGGAGCCTTTCGATCGTACGTGGGTGGATCGTTGGGGGGGGGGGGGGGGGGGGACCCACCCCCCCCCCCAAAAAAACACACGGAACCACAAAATACAGAAAGAAGAAGTGTAGGTTGTAGAAAAAAAAGAGGGTAGAAAAAAAATCAA